>CAYRFL010000039.1:0-8722 GCA_964423515.1 uncultured archaeon | reverse complement strand
AGGTTAACATTGTCATGATAACTAACATGTGGGCGATTTTTATTATCCAATGCAATGGATATTCCTCCGTATACTCCGGATAACGCGGTCTCTGTAATCCACAAATTACCATCATGATAAGCATATCTCAATACGTCATTAATACAATCATAATATCCAATGTGCGGTAGATTATTTGAATCTATCGCGATTGATGGATACCATCCATGAGAGGGATCTACCGTTTCAATATTCCACTGATTTCCATTAAAGTATGCGTATTTCAGGTTATACTTTGGCCATACACCAGAGGAATAGCAGATATGGACTCGCCCATTATTATCCAAACCAATAGAAGGGTACTCTGCTGCATCTTCATTCGAATCTACTGTTTCGGTATGCCACGTAGTACCGTCAAAATACGCATATTTCAAATCCTCGTTTGTATCATCAATATAAGAGATATGGGGGCAATTTTGATTATCCAATACAATAGATGTTACTCCAACACTCACACTATTATCCACTATTTCGGTGTGCCACTGATTCCCATCGTAGTGTGTATATTTTAGGTTAGTAGTGCTATAATCCTTATAGGTAACATGTGGCCGATTGTTGGTATCTAAGGCAATGGATCCAATTGTGCAAACATCTCCGTTGGGATTAACAACCTCTGAGTGCCATCGTTCTCCATCATGAAACGCATATTTTTCCCCTATATTTGTATTGCAGTAAAAAAGTATATGTGGCCTATTGTAGGTATCTATCGCCATATCGATATATTCAAATCCAATGTCTCCAGAAGAATCAACCGTCTCGATCTCCCACTCATGTCCCCTCTTCCCTTCCACCACCACTCCATCATCAACGTATCCAACCGTCCCCTGTACCTTTCCATCCACCCACGAACCATCTCGAATCACAACCATTCCGTTCGGCAGCCCGATCACGGCGACCGTGATGAGGATTGTCATGAATACAGTTAATGCTCTTCTCGTCAACATCACCTTCCTGTCTTAGGTAACTCTCGACAGTACACTGGACGGGTGGTTGGATCGCCCTTTAATATAACATTTTTTCGTTACTTACTTTTTTTGAGTAAAATAAAGAATGCCGCACAGACAGTAGAGAGTCCCACCGGTACGAACAAATACGGCCATGGGTCATGGTCACAAAAGCGTGTATGGGGGCGGATGCGGCATCCGCCCCCATACTGCCGATGAGACTTCTTATCGTTTTTCAATTTTAGGTGCGGCTCCGCGCCCACTATCGTTCCGGGGCATCAAATAGATACCCCTGCGCCCGCAGGTTTACCTATTGAGGGCAGCATTTTTTGGCATTTGGGTGGGAAGGGACCGAAGTAATCGGGTCATTAGAATTGTCCCTCTAACAAAAAGCCGCTCCCGTCTCTGCCGTATCCTGACCGGCGGACGCTCCAAAGTATCCTATTTCCTCATGAAGGGCAGTCCAACTGCGATTATGAGAAGCACGCCCCCAAGCGCCACTGCGCCGAATATGCCCCACCACCTGGCCGAAAGTCCCAGCATGACGAAAGCGGAGTCGTCCACCACCACCTTCTCCTTTATCACGTTGTTGTTTGAGCCCCGGTAATGATCGTTGCTCTCGATGACGTCCCCGTCTGGGTCGATCTCCACCGAGATCAGATGCTCCCCGCCGGTGGCGGTCCAGTGGAAGTAGACCCGGGCCTCCTGCAGGGTGCCGATGAGCTGGACGTACTTGGCGTCCACCGTCTCGCCGTCCACCTTGAACACCACCAGGACGTCCTCCGCCTGTATGCTGCCGTAGTTTGCAATCGTGGTCCCCACCGAGTACGTCTCCCCGGCGGTCAGCTCGTCCTCGTATAGGAGGTCGGAAATGATCTGCAGGTCGGAATTGGCGATCCTGAAAACTATGCGTGCCCGGTTGTTCAGGTCCTGGGTCTCCCTCCTCGCCTCCCCGTCGGCCAGGTTCCACGATGCCACGTCCACGTCCACCGATATCACCTCCGCCACCTGGTCCATGGGTATCCCTGCCCCCAGGGTTATCCACGCGCTCTCTCCCATTCCGAGCTTCACGGTGGCCTCGGAGGTCCTGTTCTTCGTTATGTAATTGACGGGCGAGGTCCTTTCGACGAGGTCGATGACCTTGCTGAAATCCTGATACTGCATGTTCTCGGTGAGGGATGCGGTCCTTCGATTCGCTATGCTCGAGAACCACAGTTCCCAGTCGTCGGGTTCTTCCCCGGTGCTGGGTCGTACGGGCGAGGCGGTTATCCTGAACCAGTCCTCCGTGTTCCCGCGGTTGGTCACCCGGTACACGTAGGAACTCTCGGAGGCGGGATCGATGTCCACGTACAGCACGTTCCGCCCGATTACCATGCCGGCCGGGACGTCCTGTATATCCAGCTCGTCCAGAAAGTCGAGCTCCGTCTTCTCGACGGTCTCTATGGTCATATCGTATATCTCCATGACCGTCAATTTCACCGTCCTGTAACGAGGATCATCCTCCGCCGATATGCCCTCCTCGAACACGTCCCCCTTGCCCCGGAAGGTCATGCCCAGGTCGAAGAGACCCGCCTCGGCGGACGCGGGGACCATCACCACGAAGGTTATATCCCGGCTCTCCCCGATGTCCAGGAGCAGCTCGGACACTTCCACGTTGTTCTCCATGAAATATCCCGCCCAGTACACGGTGGGAAGGTCCTTCACGTACAGCTGGATCTCGTCCTGGGAATTCCCGGTGCTGGTGATGGTGAAGTTGTATGTGATCATCTTTCCCATTATGTTGACCCTGTCCAGTATCCCGTCCTTGTCGGTATCCACCATTACCTCGAATTCCAGCTCCGATCCCGGCACGACGATGCCCGCCGTATCGGAGAAGTTCACCATGTACTCGTACTTCTCGTTGACGATGGCGGTGATCTGCTTGAATGTGACCACGGAGGAATCATCCAAATTTTCGGCCTTCACGTCCATGACTATCCTCGAGCCCGCCACAGCGCTCTCCGGGGCCCTCACGATGATCTTCAGTGGAACCGGTTCGTGCTGTCTCAGAGCCACGCTGTGCGTAGGAAGGCTGGACTCCTCCCAGTAGGTGAACCACCTCTCGCCGGCGGGCTTGTCCTCGTCCCGATCGGGATTGAGAAGGGTGAGCCCCACGCTGGCCCGCGTGTTGCCCCTGTTGGTCAGCACAGCGGTGAAGGCCACGGTCTCCCCCGGATCGACGTTCTTCACCGGTTCCATGATCTCGAGGTTCAGAAGGTTGGTCTCCTTCACCACCATCTCCACGGTATCATCCCGGACCACGGTCTCGATAAGGCTGTTCTCGGAGAGCTGGGATGTGCCGGTGATGGTTATATCCACGTGCTCGTCCATGGAAGCCGTGGGAGGACAGTGAACGTACAGCGGCAGCGAGAAGGCAGAGTCCTCTATGCCGAACAGCTTGCAGGGGACGAAGATATCCTTGATATCGTGGTCCGTGGGATCGTTGGAGGAGAAAGAAACGGTCCAACCCGACGGGATCCCCGAACGGATGCTGACGTCGTACGTGTCGTTAAGGTTGCCGATGTTGGCCACCTCCACCTGGAGCATCTTGTCCGCTCCGGCGGATATGGTGTCCACCTTCTTCCCGGTGAACGGGTCCTCGTCCGCGATTATGTTCACCGCAAGGTCCACCACGAGGTCCAGGAACGTGGTTGTTGTGATGGTATCCGTAGCATTGTTATCGGTCTCGCTCATGGCAAAGGCTTCGATGGCTGCGAAATCTCCGAAGGAAACGTTCGCCTTGGGAGCTGTGACCCGGAGGGTGAAATCGATGGAGCCCCCCTCGCCCAGCTGTATGTGCTCGATCTCCTCAACCCTCTCGAACTGCTCGAAATGAGGGTCGTGATGCACGGTCTCCTTCTCGTTTATGGGAACGTTGTAGGCGGTGAGGCTGGCGGACCAGTTGTCGGGCACGTCCTTGACGGAGAGGGTGAAGCGGTCCTTGAACATGCCCACTATCACGCTCTGATGCCCCACGTTGGTCAACGTGAGGTTGTACTGGGCTGTCTGACCCGGCTGAATGAACCGTATGAGCGGGGACTGTATCCCGGGCGGAGTATTGTCCTCGTCCACCGTGAGCGAAGCACCGTATTCAAGGGTTCCGTTGTAGAAACCGGTATGCTCCCGGTCGTACCTGAACATGGGCCACGGAAGCGCGCTGGACGGGACCTGACCGTCCGTCTCCAGCACTCGGAGCGTACCCGAACCGGTGGCGAAAAGCACCTCCAGGTAACCGTCCGAGTCGATGTCGCCTATCACCGGGGACGGATCGGCGGTAACGGAGGACGTGGGTATGCTCTCGCCGGTGGGATAGCTCCACATCACGCTGCCGTCATCGTCCACCGCCCAGCAGGTTCCATCGTTGGAGACCTCCACCACTTCGAGGAGGCCGTCGCTGTCGATGTCCGCGATGGCGGGAGAGGGCTTTATGGAAGCCCCGAGGTTGGTCTTCCAGACCTCATGTCCCTCGTAATCGATACAGTACAGGTTGCCGCTGGTATCGCCGATTATGACCTCCCAGAGCTCGTCCACGTCCAGGTCAGCGAGAGCTGCCGAGGACATTGAGCCCGAGGCCATCTGGAAGCTCCAGAGCTCGTTCCCCGTGGCGCCCTCGAGGCAGTACACATAATTGCTGGACTCGGATACAACGATGACCTCGTTCCTGCCGTCCTGGTCGAGATCGCCGATGGCCGGGGATGGATTGTTGGTGGTGGGCGGGAAGATGTTCCTCTCCCACAGGTTGGCGCCTCCCATCTTCTTGGCGAATATGGTTCCTGCCGCCCCCTGGTGAATGAACTCCAGGCTCTGATCGAGACCGTCGAGCTCCCCGATAGCAGGTGAGGAGTGCCATCCGCCGGAGCTAACCGCCCCACCGCCTATGTTGTCCTTGGTACCGTGCTCGCTGACGACCAGCATCTCCCCGGAGCTCTGGCAGGAGAACAGCGTTTCAAGGGTGCCGTCGAAGTTCAGGTCGCCGCTGGCAACCGACGAGTGACAGTCGCTGTATCCTGCATGCTCCCTGTAGCTGAACTGCCATTTGATGTTGCCGTGGTTGTCCAGCGCGAACAGGGAATCGGCCGATTCGGAGATGATGAGCACCTCCACCTCTCCGTCGTCGTCAATGTCGGCGATGTTGGGGGAATTGTGTATGGAACTGCCTATCCTCTCGGACCATCTCTCGGTCCAGACACCATCGCCGTCGGGATCCTCCAGGCATCGTATGGTATCGTGGCTGCCTACGATTATCTCGATCTTGCCGTCCGACTCGAAATCCAGGAGGATCGGCGTGTAGAGCACGTTCCCGGTGATGGGGCTGTGGGGATGGAGGTCCCCTGGTCCGCGTCCGCCTTTTGGATCTCCCGCAAAGGTCATGGTGACGAGAACCGATAATACCAGCATAGCGACGAGTAATAGCCCGATACCGAGCCGTTTGAGATGTTTCATAATGACACCGTGTATTGATCCTATGGACACTTCCGAAATGCGAATAGACCCAATAGTAATATCATAATGCTTTACTTTATTTAAAATAATTTGTACGGTTTTTGAATTGCACCTGTAAGGTATCCGAGATTTGATGAGCCCGGCAAACCCGGTAGGCAAACTCTCTTCCCGTAAAAGGGCTCGGTAGCGGGGGCGGGAAATTGGGGCGGTGTACGCGAATATCCGTAGGCATACCTGTCGAGGATTCAGGTGCATTTTCAATGCACCGGAGAGAAGCGGGAACGAGCCCTTTTACATATGAATCAAAAGCATGATAACGAGGGGCTGTTTCGGCCCTATGGTCGGGCCGATCATATACTTCTTCGTCCTCTCACCGGGTTTCCTGAACGAGTATGATGGGCCTTGAGAAGCATCTGCGGAAAAAAGTCCACAAGGTATTTATATGTAGGTTGCCAATATTTTGAATTGGTGGTAATAAGTGGTGATAACGGTAAAACTCGATACTTATGGTAAAATATTCATACCAAAGGGTATCAGGGAACAACTTCCTTCAAATGAATTCGAGATCGTCGTAAAGGAAGAAGTGGTCGAACTTATACCCGTGAAGAGTCCCCTGGAATTGTTCGGGACGCTGAGATCCCTCAAGATGTCCGCCCTGGACGAGATACACGGTGAAGACCATGAATTTGATGCTTGATACCTATGCGATCATCGAGCTTTTTCGCGGCAGCGAAAAGGGTGAACATGTAAGGAGACTGCTGGAGAAGGAAGCGGAGATTTTTATCTCGGTGTTATCCCTCTACGAAACGGGGACCGTCCTTGAACGTGAGATCGGGAGGAAGAGGTCCCGGGAATACCTATCCTCGATCGAAATCCATTTCGTGGTCGTTGATCTGGACCGGGAGATCGCCTTGAATGCTGTGAAGATCCGATCGAATTTCAAATTGCCCGCCATCGATTGCATGGTCTATTCCAGCGCTCGAATGAAAAATGCAGCGGTCGTTTCGGGGTGCAAACATTTCAGATCCATCTCGGATCAGAAGGACGTGATCATCGTTTGAGAGGGCAACGAAATGGTCTCTCTCTTTTTGGTAGGCAGAAGTTAAATACTTATCATAAATTCTTATTTTGGTCTACTTACATTCATGCTTTGGATTTAATTCGGACTCCAATTCCACTTTCTTTCTTCTCCTCATAATACCAATTATAATCCCAATTCCGATTATTAGAATAAATAAGCCTGCAATTGTCCAAATGATGATGTTATATTCTCCCTCTATAACTTCTTCTCCGGATTCTTCTTCTTTTTGTTCCATACCCTCAATATAAACGAACGTATCCCGATATATGATAAAATTTTCCGGGTCCTTTATAAGGATTTCGTAAATGTTCCCGTCCACGACATCGATCCCCATATCCTTTTTTGGCATATCAAAAGCGATAACTTCTCCTTTGCCGCATCTTTGATATTCATCATTGGTATAATCAGTGTAATTGGAAATTGTGGAATTCTTATCTCCTCCCATAGGTGTTCCATTATCACTATACGTTCTAGTGGAAAAATCCAAAATCTTTGGAAGGGTATTATTATTATTATTATTACCAACATAGAACGAGTATCCTCTGGGATCAAAATCGTTATATCGTACGGCGGTTAGCTCGAAGAAACATCCATGTTCAGCATCTGTATTATTTCCATCTTTAACTAAAAAGAATGGCTCCCGGGGCCCGGCAGAAATTTCGGCTAATTCAAGGTTCCACATATAAATTAAACCAGAGAAAATAAAAATAGCCAATATTACACCTACTACAATTATGATCAATATCCATTTTGGCCTCCGTTCTTTCTTTTCCTTCTTCATGGAAATTACCCATCTCATTGTTTAGCTATACAATGTGGTTTATCTTAAAATGCTTTATATTTATTTCGATTGAGAATCTTCTTTTTCTCGTTAATTGTTTATCAAGGGTGGAGTGAAAATCCGATCATAGCGATTCTATGTGTCCATCATAAGGGGATTCACACCATTATTCAAATCCGATATCTTCAATAGCTGTCGATTCATTATCATTAGCATAATAAAAGGTGTCAGTGACCAGATTGTTGACCAAAGTGGTATGAGACGATCAAAACCTATCAACAATAGATAATACATCATTGGTACGTTTAGTAAATCTAAAAATAAAATTATGAAAAGGACCTTCTTTCCTCCTATTTTGTAAAGTGGCAATCCAATAGCAACATGGCTCCATGGGAAAATTATAATTGGACCAATTATAAAGGCACTCTCAATAAAATCATGATTAAAAGAATAGATCAATAATATAATAACTATTGGCAACATCCCCATCCACATGAACAAACCTATGAATGTATGGGTTTTTATGACTGTTGTACGGACCGTTTTGGATAATTTCACCTTGCCGATAAGCATTGTAATCCATGCAATAACGAATAAAAAAACGCCCCAAATAGGATATTGTTCAGCATTTTTAGGGAACGTGGTCAAAAAATAACCACCGTCTGGTCGATATATAAATAAAAAATGGATTAGAGAAAACAGCACTCCAACAAGCAAGAATAGAACCAATGATATGTTTATAATTATATAGTTGGTCCTTAACTCGTTATCCATATTGTTCACCTAATTAATATATTACTTCAACTGATTTTCTCCATTCGATATATACTTGCCTTCTCTGTTCTCCCTCTCACATCACATCATACTAACGTTTTTGGGGCTTTAGTACCCTCGGGGCATACTCCACCCCTACTTTCACCCTTCGAATCTCTGTAATGCTCGCTAGAGGCTGTTACAGGGGGTAGAAAGGGAAAATGTAGGGGGGAAGGGCTTAGCTCGGAGGGCGCAGAAGGGAAGGGAATCCGAGGGATTCAGATCAATGAGATTCTTAAGATTCCGCAAGTGACATATTAACATGTTGCCAACCATTATCATATATAGTTTCGTCAATTTGAAACCTACTCCAATAGTGGTCATTAGATAGAACATCCTCCATTGTTATATGTATCGGTTCATTGGAACTTTTATTAAGGTAGAGCAGTGTTCCATTTTTGTTCCAATTCTTGACATATGAGAAAAGATTCTCTTCCTCACTTGTCATTTCAAAGACGATAGTAACATTACCAATTCCGGTTATATTCAATGCTGGTTGCCCATTTATTGTGGTAATATTATGAAGAGTAATAGAGCCACTTCTTTTTGATAGACTATTTAAAAAATTAGGCCAACCTTCAG
>CAYRFL010000038.1:14211-36538 GCA_964423515.1 uncultured archaeon | reverse complement strand
TTAAAGTTAGAGGAAAAACAACGACGAACCATCATTTTAGTACTTCGAGGTCGTTGTGTTATTCTGATTTAATTTAACCCCACTTTTTTGTGTTAAATCGTGATCCGTGATAGAGTTTTTTTAACCGACACCCCAACATGATCGTTAGATTTGTTCTCTTTACAGTGAGGGCCGCCTCCCGTTTCATCTCGGCGTAACTACATCACGTCTGACCTGCCCGTTCCACTCCGTTGCATCAAAGATACTACTACGCCCTTGGCGAACCAACATGTTCGCCAAGACAGAAGCGTTCATGAAGGGAATGCCTTCAGAATCGGCGCGTTAGCCTACGGGCGAGCGTCAGCCCACGGCGACCCGATACCAGAATAATAATATGAATAAGATGGACCCGTGCCGAGCTCAAGGTCGATGGAACATCGACCCTCAACATTATGATTATTGGAGGGCTCTGACGAGGCCGAGCGTTGGCTGTCGCTCGCTCGCCCTCGTGGAAGAACTTTTAGGATGATCGTATTCTGGGATATTACACATTCATAGGGTAAGATATCATACCCCCCAGGTTACATACACAAAGATATAAATATCAAGGGATTCTTTTATACTCCCATATCACAAAGAAGGGGTAAATAAGAACCTGGATTCAGTTTCTACACCCGGAGAGGGAGACATGAATAGAAGGGTTTGTTTTTCGGTCATGACGCTCATAATGCTGGCATGTTCAGCAATGTTCATATCTGCGAAGGTATCGTCCGCGGAGGTGTCCATCATGGACGTGACGGAATTGGCCGATATCATCGTCAAGGGGGACAGGATACATTTCATCGCCCAGGTCCAGACGAACGGGAACATACTCTACTCGTCCGAACCGCGAAACGGGACCTATCTGAGCATAACCTATGGCTCCAACGTGACCGGATATGCCTACCAGTTCGAGGAATCCCTTACCCAGAATCCCCTGGAGAACCTGTATCGGCTGCATATATACATCGATACGACGGCGCTTACCGAGGGCAACTGGAATTACACGTATCACGTTGAAGTGGCCGGTGAGCCCCGCAGGGATTCCACAATGGGACAGTTCCATATAAGACCGACAGACGGAGATCCGGTCATCGTGGACAACACGGAAGAGGAGTTCACGAACAGGGAGAACGTATTGATATCCGCCTCCGTGACGGACCCGGACGGAGATGACATCACAGGAGTGGAGGTGGAGATAAACGGCACTGTCCACCCCATGGAGATGGACGGCACTGTCTTTACGAAGGATGTCGGTCGAATGCCCGTGGATGTCGATTTCTATATCTATAACGTGTACACGGGCAGGAAGAAGGACGGGGATAATGAATCCGCCTTCTCCCAGAAGTTCCACATCACGATAAAGGAATCGGGATTGTCACGGGACGATACGCTTCCGGAGGTGAAGGACGGAACCCAGCTGCCGGATAAGGTGACTCCCGACACCAGCATAACGTTCACCGTCAGCTACAGGGATGATGAGGGCGATCCGCCGGAAAAGGTGGAACTCACCATCTTCAATGTCACCAGCGGAGCAGAGCTTCTGGGTCGAAATCTTCTCACCGAGGGAGGAGATTTTCGAGTGAGCGTCATGTACCGCATCGAGGTGAACCTGTCCGCCGAGGGTATATCGGAAGGCAAATGGACATACAAGATCAAATACGGCTACAACGGTTCCCATCATATACTGGTCCAGAAGGATTTCACCGTGGAGAAGAAAGGAGATGCCGGGGGGGCGGATTCGCCTATCCTGATGATGTCCATCGATCCCGTCAAACCCAAACCCGATGATCAGGTGGAGTTCACAGTAAAATGGAACGCCCCTGACGGGACCCGGCCCACGTCCATGACACTGAGGTTCCGGGATGACGGCAGCATGCTGGCGGAGAGGTCCATGATCCGTTCCAGCCAGGACGGAAAATGGGATATGTATGCGGTGATGGTGGACCTGGGATCCCTGGGAGCCAAGGGGAACAGCATAGAGTACAATGTCACATACGTCCACGGGGGTAGCGAACATCCCGGACCGGAAGGCGTTATCGAATTGGACGATGGCAATGGCCCACAGGAAGATCCCCAAATATTGCTCATAGTCATAGTAATATTGATTACAATCGTCGTGCTGCTATCGCTCTTCGTATTCACATTCGGAAAACGCGATCCATACTAGGAAACATGGAAGGAGTAATAATAAACTCAGTTAGCGAAACTTATTTAAATAGATACGGTATTAGGTGTTTCGGCTGTTTTATATATACGTAAGGAGGCACGGTATTATGCTACATTCACAGGTAGTAGGCTTCGATTTCTTCAAGCCGATAGAGGGCAAGATCGGCAAGCTGGTGGGAATGATCCTGAACACGGAAACCTGGAGGGTAACACACTTCGTGATCTCCCACGGGATGGGAAAATCGTCGAAGATGACCATCGAGGAAAGGTTCGTAAAGAAGTTCGATATGACCAACAACATGATCTATCTTGCGGACGAACACGAAGAGGAACCCGTGCCCACGACGTCCAAGCAGACAAAGTTCATGTGCAAGGATTTCATAGGCATATCGGTGATCTCGGCAGATGGGAAGAAGGTCGGGAAGATAACGGATTTCGACATCCCCGAGAAATTGAAGATCTGGAAGATGTGGAAGGTCATGATAAAAACCGGATTCAAAAGTCGTCGCCTGAGAATATCCCCCGAAGATATCCGGTCATTGGGGCAGGAGATGACCTTGAGAAAGGAATACGAAGAGTTGTTTCCGTCAGAGAAGGAATGAAGTAAGGAGAGGGATCAAATGGAAACACCCGAAACGGAACAGGTTAAACTGACGCTGAAGGCGAGGACCAGCAGGGTCCGGGGTCATCCCGGAGTCGTAAGGATAAACGAGAGCCAGCTCAAGGAGGTCGATTTCGGAGCCGGCGATCAGGTCGAGATGTTCATAACCAAGATGGAAAAGGACAAGGAGAGGGACAAGAGCATCCTCGTGAAGATATCCGCCGACAAACTTATGCAGATAGGATATGTGTCTGTAAGGGACGAGGACATGAAGAAGCTGGACCTCCAGAATGACGATTCCATCAATTTCAGGAGCTATACGAAATACTCAGAATCCATCAAAATGGGAGTCGACAAGATCAAGGAAAAGCTCAAGCGCAAGAAGGGAGACGATGAAGAGGAGGAGGAGACGGAATAGAATGACAATATGCGCGGTATCGCGTGTTATGTAGATACCGCATCATCACATGAAGGAGGAATTGAATGGTTGGCGTAGGTCAGAGGATAACCGCGTACTTTCGAGAGCTCACGGGTGGGACGTCCAGAAAACTGGACCGTTACATCACGGAGCACCTTCCGGAGTTGATAGACACTCACCGGTTGGCGACGAAGAACGATTTCATCGAGATAGACAGTGCCTTCAACTGGGCCGAAGGCGAGCTTGAGGAGCTGGATTCGTGGAAGGACACCACCGAGGAAAGGCTCAAGAGCGCCAGGATCCGGTTGGAACGGCTGGAACTGAAATACGGCGTGGGGGGTAAGTGATATGCAGTTGGAGACATGGCAATCGGTCGGTCTATTCGTCATACTCCTGGCCATCGTGGGGCTCATCGTGTTCCTATTCCGATACATCTGGCGGTTGACCAAGAAGGGTAAAGGGGGCCCCGACCATATAGAGCTCTACTTCGACGAGCATTTTCGCAACATCATCGACGAATGGGACCTTATGCCCAGGGCCAAGATCAAGACGTGGAAGCGCGACATGAACAAGAAGCTCAAGGTCATCAACCGGGACATCGAGAACGTCAAGAAGAAGAGGGTGGGTCTCAATACCCGATTGGACGTTATCGAGAGGGAGATGAAGAACCTGGAGGAGTTCTAAGGAGGTGGCATGTATGGAAGAGATGATGGAAGAGCAGCAGGTCGAGGCGAAACCGCCCTTCTTCAGCCGGATAAAGAAGTTGTTTTCCAAGGAAGAGAGCAGTGAAGCTCCGGAAGCGGCGCAGTACAAGAGGCGGTTCTTCGACGGAAAGATCGAGCGTTATCTGGACGAGAATTTCAACAATTACATAGACGAGTTCGGCCTCGTTACCCGGGTGGATACGTTGGAGTACGAGGAGAAGTACGATATACTCGTTCAGAGGATCAACAACCTGAAGACCTTCGTCAATGGTGCCGATGCGGACCTGTCCTCCCTTGAAAGAAGGCTGAAGGGCGTCAAGGCGGCTTCGAAAAAGAAGAAGAAATAACCGTATTCCCACGGGGTGGTGTATTGCATTCCGCCCCGAACGTTTTCTATTTCATTGCTTGATCAAGGGTTTTTTGTATTTTGTAAACTAACTGAAGTTTTGCTTTCTTAACATTTCCGAATGATGGAGCCATTGAATCCGATACGACCTCTCGCCAACAGGTAAAGCGGGTTCGATAGCGGGGGAGGGTGGAAGGGGTGGTGAACGCGCATGTCCGTAGGAAAACGCAGGTTTCTGTGGATTCAGGTGCATTTCTAATGCACCGGAGTCTGCCAAGTAACGCCTTGGCAGTCCAGGTGTACCCGTAGGAAAGGGAATGTTTCCGAGGGCTCAGGTGTGCCGTTAGGTACACCGGAGTGCAACGGGAGTCCGAAGGGTGCAACGAGGCGAAGCGGGAACGAGCCCGCTACGTAATAAATAACAATACGATAAGAAGCGGCCGTGGCCGCATGGTCGGCGGGACGCCGACCCTTGGTTTTCATGTTCATTCTATAGGGCTCTAACGAGGGCCTGTTCACGCTACGCTCAGTGGCATCATGATACCACTGGACCCGTAGATCTCTGCAAGAAATCGAGGGTGTATCAGAGCCCACGGGGGTCTGCGGAGCGAAGCGGACATCCTCAGAAACCTGTGGTTTCCTACGGATATAGCTTACGCACCAGGCCCTCGATACGCTCCATATCGTGCGTTGTATCAGATCGCTCGAAATTGTAAAAGTCCAGATCCTGTGTCTCCATGCCACGAACGAACTCACTTCAATCCGGTGGCTACGCTACAATGGAATGCAATAATCCGGAATGAGGGCCGCGCGTATCTATTCCGGCGGCGGTGGGGGCGGTGCATATCCCGTCGGCTGTGGCGGTTCTTCCTCCGGCTCCACCGGGGGCGCCATGGGTGGTTCGTCCTCCTCCTCTACCGCTTCCTCCTCTTCCTCCGAAACGATCTCCTTCATGACATCCTCGAGGGTGAGGGCCTTCTCCACCTTTCTCGCCGGGGGTTCGGGCTCCGGGGGCGCGGGAGATGCCTTTGGCAGGGGCAGTGCTTCCATTTCCGGCTCGCCCTCCTCATCGAGCGGAGTGGCGGCAGCCACCTCGATGACCGCATCGTCCCCCGTTTCCTCGCTATCCGCCACCACCACCTCCAGTAGCTGATCCACGGATGTGACGTCGTCGATGGCGAGCGTCGTCACTTCCTCCGGTGCGGAAGCGGCTTCCTTCTTTACCGTCGCCGGCTCCTCTGCGGGTTCTTCAGGTGCCGCCTTCTCCTGGGGCGTTTCATCCTTCTCGGATTCGATAAGCATACTCGCCCTCATCATGAGGTCGTTGAGGTTCATTGCCCCCTCCGGCTCGTCTTCCCGTGAGTCAGCCACCGGTTGTGTGGCCGTTGCATGCTGCGGCAGTGCCGGAGCCGTCTGGGCTCTGGGCAATGCCTGCTGCTGCTCCTGCTTCTGACCGCAATGCGGGCAGAATATCACACTGGATGATATGGGCTTCCTGCAGTGGATGCAGGCCACAGGGGGATCACCGCCCATGAGCGTGGCCATACCGCCGGTAACACCATCCCCGTCCGCCTCCTTCCTTATACGGGAATATGCCTCCTCGTCGTCCTCATCGTACTCGTCATCCTCGTCGTCGTCATCGTACTCGTCGTCGTCATCCTCGTCCCAGTCATCATCGCTCCTCCTCTTGATTATGATGACGACTATGATTATTATTATGAGAAGTACGGCGATCCCGGCCACCCACGGCCAGGGCACCTTGGAGAAGAAACCCCCTTCCTCGTCGGTGTTATTGGTTTTGTTGTCGGGGGGAATTACCTGTCCATTGGTGACAATGGTTAGCTCCACCTTCTTCTCCTTGGATCCTCCCTCTCCCAGAGAGGTCACATCGATCGTGAGCGACAGGGGCCCTTCCACCAGATTACTGGGAAGTAACATCGATATCTCCAGCATCTTCTCCGATCCGGCCGGTACCCTGAGGTCAACGAGGTTCTTCACCGTGTAATTCTTGTCCAGGCCGACGGAGTAGGTATCGGGAACGTTGCCGCTGTTGTTCACATTGATGGTGAGATTTACCGTATCTCCAGGATGGAATTCGGTGGAGCCTCCCTTCACGGAGACTGTGAAGTTGAATTCGCTCGTTTGTACGAACCCCTCCTCGGTAAGGAATGACCAGATGCCGCTGATACACGTTCCCACCACCATGTCTCCGCCATCATCTATGACGGGGAGCACGGTCCAGTAATAAGTGGTGGCGTTCAGGAGGTCCTCCTCCGGAGTGTATTCCGTAGCCGTGATCGTGGCCACCAGGGACCAGTTGGACGCGATGTCGATGGTCGAATGATTTAGGTACACCCTGAAGTCCACATCGGCCTCCTTCCCCAGGTACTGCCATTTTAACGTGGGTCGAAGGTTCTGTTTTGCCGAATCCGTCGGTGATAGAAGCTTGACCTCGGGGAACGCTCCTTCCATCGCGGTGAAGGACCATGTTCCATCGATACACGTTCCGTTGATTATCTCTCCTTCGAGCAGCCTCTCAGGAACGACCGTCCAGTAATAAGTGGCATTGTTCTGGAGTTCCTCGGTGAGAGTATATGATGACATGTTGGTCTCAGATAGGAGATGCTCGTCCGTGCTGGTGTTCAATTCACCCTGTGTGCCCAGAAATATCCTGTAGGTGACGTTGGGGAGAGAGCCCGAAGGCATGTTCCATTGCAGGGTTGGCCTCAGCGATGTTGTGTCCCCGTTCCCTGGTGAGATGAGCCCCACCTCCGGAGGTTCGGCCTCGGTGGTGTCCACCCATACGGCGAATTCCGGGCTGGTACCGGTATTACCCGCTACGTCGCTGGCTCTCCACTGTATCCTGTTGCCCTGACCCTCCAGGAGCGATGCGTTGAACTCGGCCTTGAACACCCCTGCCCCCTGGGGGGTGACAGCGGCCTCCTCCCAGTCATTCCAGCTGATCCCCTCGTCGGTCGACTGCCGGGCCCAGATGTTGTCATGGACCGCGCCGGATGTATTGTCCTTCAGGTATATGGCACAGAGGGGATTCAACCTTTCCTGTTTCACCATTGGGGAGAAGTCGTAGAAATGAACATCCTCGCTGTCCACCCAGATCCGGATGGTATCGCTGGTTGTGGGGCCGTTGGCCACCCTGTCGCTTGCCTTCCATCTGACGAGGTTCTCCTTTCCCTCCGCGAGCTCGGCGGTCTTGGAGGCCACCCCGCCCGTGTAAGTGT
The DNA here is from genome assembly GCA_964423515.1 of uncultured archaeon. Classification (GTDB taxonomy): domain Archaea; phylum Thermoplasmatota; class Penumbrarchaeia; order JASLWR01; family JASLWR01; genus CAYRFL01. The sequence goes on along the minus strand of CAYRFL010000038.1, from coordinate 29,043 downwards.
CCGCCTCGTGGTCGTTCCAAGTGCTGCCGTTGTCCGTGGAGACCTGGCATACGATATCGGCTACATCGATCCCCGCGGGCCCCGTGTCGTTTATGGTTACGGAGCAGTTCACATCCGTATCCTTCTGCCATTCCTCACCGGACGGGAGAAGGTTCTCAAGGACCGGGGAAGAGTTGTCTATCCTTATGGTGAAGTTCGCTCTGGGATCGGAATGAGCCGTTGCCGCTCCCGTGAGTATGATCTCGAATGTATATGCTTCCGAACACGTATCGGGCACAATTGCCGAGAGGGATATCTCACGACCGGAAGAATCCGCATCGGTGTCAAGCGTATCGTTGCTGTCCGTCAGCTCGACGTCGAACTCGCTGTCGTCCGGAAACACCTCGTCCGTGCCGTTATAGGTGACCTTTATTCCGGTAAATGTCAGCGTCACTCCCTTTCCAATGATATCTCCCTCTGAAACGGTGTTGTTCTCGCTGTCCTTAACCTCCAGATCCCCTGTGAAGTTGACCTCGTTCTCCACCGTGAAAAGTGCCTGGCTGCCGTTATCCGCCAGGAACGGAACGTATCTCCCGTTCGCGCTGACGTTGACGTCTATGGGCACATGGGCGGGAAAGTTCCAGTTGAAAGAAAGATTGAGGTTGAGCCGCAGGGTCTCGAAGCCTTCCTGCAAGTACCATGAATCAAGGCTGAGAATATTGTTCTCGTCCCCGTTGATGGTGGGATCCTGTCCCTCGTAGTCTATGGATATGTTCAGTGCCTCCATCTCGAGATTGATGGTTTGAACGTCCTCCGGGCCGATGGTGTCAGTGACCTCCACCGAGAGATTGTAAGGAGCGCTCCCGGCATATATCTCCGATTCGTTGATGACCGGGGCGGATACGGTGATATCGTTCGTGATCATCCAGTCGAGGGAATTGTAGAGAAGCTTGCCGGTATGCTCGTTCCACTGCGAGTAATCGAATCCGAATAGCATGACGGAGCCCCGGGCATATCTCTTTTCCACCACAACGGGTCTCGGGATACCCCCGACGTCGAGGGTAATGAGCTCCCTTCCGTTCACACCCGAGAAGTAGGCGGTATCGGTGGGTGCTGCGAAGGAATTGGGAAGCTCGTAGCACAGACCGTGGTCGGGCATGGCCACGTTCACGGTTCCAAAGCTCTTCGTATTGCCCGTGCTCCTTGCCAGGGAGCTCACCAGGAGCGGTGTGTTATCGGTGCCCTGGGCCTTGCCTCCCGTGAGGACTATTATCTTGTTGTTGTTGAGGTTCAGGAAGGATTCCATCGATGTGTTCCAGTGATTATGTATCTCGCGGGCCTTGGCATCGCCGAGACTTTCCTGTTCGCAGATTATGAACACGTCCAGGTTGCTGAGGTTCTCGGAAGCGGCCTCGTAATCGTCGAAAAGAATCAGGTCGTATCTGGTATATATCTCGTTGAGGGCCTTCAGGGGGTTTATCCCCTCCTCCTCCCTGTTGGAATATTCGTAGTACACGCCGATCTTCTTCGATCCGGTACCCATCTTCGTCTGTATAGTAACGTTGTCGATGAACCAGTCGTCCTTCCCCGCTCCCTCGGACGAAGATACCCTGAATCTCAGCTTGAAATTGTTATGGAAGGCCTGGGTAGGCAGGACGAAGGTGTAATTGGTAAAATCATTGTTCAGCTGTGCGGAACCCTTGGCGTGGAAGATGCAGAACCAGCCGTCGGAAAACAGGATGTCCCCGTATAGGTCGTCTCCGTTTTCGGGCTCGTCGGCCCCTCCGTTGCCGTTTCCCTGCTGCCAGTGGAACCATAATATCCCGGATTGATATGAATCCAGATTGAATCCGTTGGTGGCGATCATATCCATCTCACCGTCCAGGTTTAGGGAATTGCTGCCCGAAGGCTCATTGCTGGCATCTTCGTTGATCTGAACGCTTCCCCGGTGCACGTTCCAGTCCCCCGCATCGAGTCCACCCGATTCGAAGGCATCCTCGAATTTCGTCGGGTTGGTCATGGTCCCCATTACCACCCGTACGCTATCCACGAACCAGTCGTCGGTGTTGGCCTGACCGTTCGATGTGGAGAACCTCAACCTGAACTGATTCGTGTAAGACGTTTCGGGAAGGGGGAACTCCTCCATCGTGAATACATTGGTACGCGGTTCGCTTCCCAGATGCTTTTCCAGCGGCGTCCACCCGGGTCCCGAATTGAACTCCACGGTAAGGTCGTCCCCGGGCTCCGGGTCGTTCCCGCTCCCTCCTCCCCCCTGCTGCCACCAGTAAGAGACGCTGACCCACGTAGCCCCCGATATGTCGATGACCTGGGACTCCACTGTGTCCCCGCTGCCGTCGAGGTTCAGGGAGTGGGAACCGGATGGCTCGTTGGCCGCATCCTGGTTGACCTGGGGCGAACCGGAGGTGGTGGGCCATTCCGCATTGTCCAGCGACCCGTCGTCGAAGGTGTCATTGAACACCTCCGTATAGTATAGCGGAGTGTTTATGCTCACCTCGTCGATGAACCAATCGTCCTGGTCATTGTCATCCACGCGGGTGGATATACGGATCTTGAAATTGTCATGAAATGCATCCAGGGGAAGGACGATGCGATGCATGAACAGGGTGAACTTGCTGTGTCCTGCCTCATCGCCGGGCATCGTCATCAGTATCGCCCAGTTGCCCCAGGATGAGAGGAATTCCAGCTTGAGGTCGTCATTGAGGTCGGGCTCGTTCCTGTTCCCGTTGCTGTTATCGCCCTGTTGATAGAAGATGGCCAGATAGCCTTCGTTGTACCTCGAGAGATCCAGAGAGCGGGTCTCCACAGTATCGCCGGACCCGTCGAGGTTCAGGGCATAGGACGGTGTTGGTATGTTCTGGGCGTTGCTGTTCACATTCGGACTCCCGATGGAGGACCATTTTCCAGCATCGAGGCTTGCATCCGGGAAGCTGTCGTAGAAATGGCATTCGCCTTTCTTCACGGAAATGGTTACCTCGTCGATGAACCAATCGTCGTAGTTTTGACCGTCGCCCGATGTGGTCGTGAACCTCACCTGGAAATTGGAGTGGAAGGCCGTGTTCGGGAGGCTGAGATTGAAGGGGAGGAACTGGTTGTTCTGATACATCGGACCGGTCATATGAGTATATGCGTACTCCCAGCCCGTGGAGAGTGATATTTCAGCCACGAGGTCGTCACCCGCTTCCGGGGCGTCGCCACCTCCGCTCCACTCCACACTGTAGGAGAAGAAGCCGTACCCGTAACCGGAGAGGTCCATGGTGTTGGAGGTGAGCGTATCCCCCTGACCGTCCAGGTTCGCAGAGTTTGCGGGACTGGGTTCGTTTATTGCTTCGGAGTTGACCTCAACGTTGGTGGTCACAGACCATTTTCCGAGTCCGTTCTCGAAATCGTCGGAAAATATGGTGTTGAACAGGTTCCCCTGGGCTCTACTGCATACTGATCCCGATCCGTTATCCGGTACTTTCATGGAGGAATAAGTCGAAACATGGGATGAATCCCCCCGTTCCTTCATGAGTACGGAGATGGGTGCGATCAGTAGTAATATCAAAATCAATACCGCTATCCTTCTCATCAAGAATCACCTTGGCGATAAGATTCAGCGAAATCGGCCCTTCAGGTGCCCGATTCCGTGAACATTGTCAAGCTTCAAACCTCGACTTCCTGTCGAGACCTTTCGGGTAACGCCTCGAAAGGACTCAATGTGTCGCAGACACATCAAGCTATTCACCAATGACAACATGCTATCACTATGTACTTTATGTCGTCCGTTCTGGAATGTAAGGCAATCCGCCTTACCTTTTCTTAATGTACATTATCCTTAATAAAGTTGAGGTGAAGAATCAAAAATCGATGTATTAATACCGGCCCCGGTCCCCGCGCCCTTCCCTGAACGTTTGGATCGACGCTAAAGTGAGCGGTTCCTCAGCTTCTCGTGTATCCTGCGAAATTCCTCGAACTTTTCCTTTTCCTCCTCGTTCCCGGGAACGAGAGAGGGTATAGGCAGTATCCCCCCATGGCCGTCCACCGCCACCATGAAGAAACATGCGGTGCAGCAGTGACGGGGGAGCCAGCTCTTCCTGTCCCTGGCGACCGCGGTCACCTCCAATCCCAGGGTGTGCGTCGACGTGTACACCGTCCTTGCCGTGGATTCGACGATATCTCCCTGCTTGATGGGCTCGAGGAACTTCACCCGGTCTATACTGGCGGTGACGAAATTCTCGTGGGCGAACTTTGAGGCGCAGATACCGGCGGTCTTGTCCATGAGGGCCATCAGGTCCCCGCCGAACATGGTCCCGTAGGTGTTGGTATCCTCGGGGAATACCTCGTGTATCATGGTGAGAGGCTTCATATCGTAGGGAGTTCGTGCCATGCTTCTCGAATCCACGTATGTGATTTTATATTTTCTCCCGGGAGTTCTGAATCGAGTAACAGGGCGGATGTCGATCTAGCAAACGGGTCTCGGTGTTCAAAATTCTGCAGAAACGTTCCCGGAGGCAATATATTCAGTATCGGCAGGATGATCGGTGGATTTTGTAGATCGGACTTTACTTGTATGATTCGCCAGGAGTGTACTTTTTTCTATAAACCTTTAATACGATACGGGAAATCGGAGATACCGTGAAGAGGGACGTTAGAAGAACTGATGGTCCGAGCAAGGACATTTCCATTGTGATTCCCGCCTGGAACGAGGAGGACGTGATAGGCGAAACCCTCCGAAGTTATCTGGATCATTTTTCCAACAGTTACGATGTGGAGATCCTTGTGGTGACGGATGGATGCACCGACAGGACCGAGGAGATAGTGGATGGGTTTTCCGGAGACTTCCCCCAGGTTCGGCATCTGACATTCTCAAGGAAGCTCGGCAAGGGCGGCGGCGTCAAGGAGGGCTTCAAGGCGGCTTCGGGTCGGCTCATCGGTTTTACCGATGCCGACGGGTCCACGTCCCCGGAAGAGATGGATAAGCTTATCCGGGCAATGGACCATTGGGACGGTGTGATCGGCTCCAGGTGGATACCGGGGGCGGAGGTGTTGAAGGAGGAATCGCTCGGGCGGAAACTGGCCAGCCGGGGCTTCAATCTGCTGGTCAGATCGATGTTCTTCATGCCCTTTACCGATACACAGTGCGGGGCCAAGGTGTTTCGAGGCAATGTCATAAAGGACGTTGTGAACGAGGTGGGCATCAACAATTTCGCCTTCGACGTGGACCTTCTCTACCGGATAATGGATCGGGGATATCGCATAAAGGAGGTTCCCATACGGTGGTCCCATGATGAGAATTCCAGCCTGAACGTAAAGAAGGTGGTGCCTAGGATGTTCATCTCCATGATCGGCCTGAGAATGAAGACGAGCTCTCTGTGGAAGTACGTGCCGAAGGGGCTTGTAAATGCGGTGTATCGAAGAATTCGTGATGATTAGGTGATATCGTTTGAAGATACTGTTTTTCAACTGGAGGGACATTACCCACCCGCAGGCCGGAGGTTGCGAGCTTCATCTTCAGGAGATAGCAAAACGATTGGTTGCCGCAGGCCACGAGGTCACCCTCTTCTGCGGGACCTACCCCGGCTGCAAGGACGGTCAGAGGATCGACGGGATAGAGGTCGTTCGCGGAGGCGGGGCTTTCGGAGTATACCCGGCGGCATTCGTCAAATATATTTCCTCGCTACGAAAGAGAAGGTTCGACGTGGTGGTGGACGATATCAACGGAGTCCCGTTCTTCACGCCGCTCTACGTGGGAAGACCAAGGGTGGCGGTGCTGCACCATATGGTGAAGGAAATCTTCTTCAGAGAACTGGGAAGACCGTTCGGTCTCGTGGGCTACACCGCAGAGAGAATGATCCCCTTTCTGTACGGGAGAACTACCTTCGTCACCGTCTCGGAGAGCTCCAGAAGGGAGATGGTGGAAGCGGGATTGCCGGAGAAGAATATCAGTATAGTGCACAACGGCATAGCTCCGATGTTCGGACCAGGTGACGGAAAGAAGAACCCAGCCCCATGCATGGTCTACCTGGGCAGATTGAAGGCCTACAAGCGGCTGGACCGTCTCATCCTCGCCATGAAGGAGGTCCGACGTGAGATCCCTGATGCAGAACTGTTGATCGCCGGTTCGGGGGATGTGGAGGACGAACTGAAACGCCAATCGAAGGAACTCGGTCTCGGATCCGCGGTCAAGTTCCACGGTTTTATCGATGAACGGGAGAAACTCCGCCTTCTCCGGAGCGCCTGGCTCTTCGTGACCCCCTCCCAGAAGGAGGGATGGGGGCTGACAGTCATAGAGGCCAATGCATGCGGTACTCCGGCCATAGCATACGATGTTCCGGGCCTTCGTGATTCCATAAGGGACGGTTATAACGGCATATTGGTGAAGAAGTACGATGAGGCGAGTTTGGCCAGAGCGATAATAAGGCTGCTGAAGGATGATGACCGCAGGGCCGAACTTTGTCGTGCCGCCCTTTCATGGGCCGAGAGATTCAGCTGGGACAAGAGCGCGGAAAAGTTCGAGAGGATCCTACGGTCCACGATGGGATGATCGCTCCTTGACCTTTAGCCGCCGCTTCCTTGTCGATATCCTTATCTTCCCGACCCCCACTGTGTCTGATCCCATTCCGGGATAGAGGAAGAAGTCCACGGCATAAAGGAGCGCTGCCACCACCGCTATCTGATAGGATAAGAAGGCCAGATCGTTCGCCTCGTTGCCGTCGGAGACCACCATCCGGAGGCCGGAAATGATGAGGAGGGCGGCGCTTACGAGAATGAATATCCGGGAGCTGTTCCGTATCATTCGGACCAGGTGGTAGCCGCCCCTGGAACGATGCGGCCGGAGACGTTTGGAGCCCGACATGCGTGCATACCTTTCCTTTAAATTACTTTTTTTCCTCTTTCCCGTCGATTTGTAATCCTTTTACAGCCCTGCCGATCAACGCCATCTCGGAGGACGGTTTCACATCCGGAACCCCATCACCGTCTTTCCCCGTCTTCACCTTCTTCGCCTTCCTTTCCTTGAGGACGTGCCACGGTACCTTGACCAGCTGTTCCGTTCTGACGCCGTATCGGTGTCCGTATATCCAGTATTCCCCCACATGGTTCCCGTGGTCCGCCGTGATAATTACCTTTCCATCCAGATGTTCGAGAAGTTCACGGACCTCCTTCATGACCAGCCTCAGGTTGTCCTTGTAGGCCTTCCAGACCCTCTCTATGGGAATCTGGCCCTTCTGGGCATAATCCCACACCGTCAATTTTGCATCTCCCCACAGCAGTTCATCCATGGTCTTCCAGGTCCCCTCGTCCTTTTCGAGAAGGTACTTATCCGCTATGAAGGGGTGATGAGGTTGAAAATAGTGGATGAGAAGTCTCTTGTCGGGGAATTTCCCCACCGCCTTTATGGCGGATTCCGTGACGGCCCGCGATGACACGGTCTTCAGGCTGTCGTCCCACCCGTAATCCCAGACCTCGTACACCTTGTGGAACGGGATGTGTCCCAGGGTCTTCTCCAGGTTGATGCCCGCCAGATGGGGATTGCCCGCGATGCACACGACGTCCCGATAAATCCTTTTGAAATTCCATATCATCCATTCCTTGGTGTTGCATCCGCCGGAGATGGCGTATCCCGCATTTTCGTCGACGATCTCTCTGAACATGTCGTACCTGCACGCATCCAGGACGATGAGATGATCCCAGTCCTCCTCCATGATGCGGATGGCCTTCCTGCGGGAATATTTACGATTGAAAAGGGACGTGGCGACCCAGAGAAAGGCGTACATGAAGGAATGGAAGAACCCCTCTTTTCGTATCCTTCGTATTATCCTGAAGAGAAGATTCCCTATCTTTTTACCCATATGACCCCTCCGTTTCAGAGTTTTTTCTTTCTCACGAGGTCACCGATCTTCGATCTCATCTCATTTTGGGCATCGCCGTACTCTATCTTTCTCTTTCCCGGCTCGGAGTCCTTTTCGAAAACCTCCAGCAATACGCGGCCGTCCATGCCGCCGGGTACGTCCAGTCCCATCATGTGCAGGATGGTTGCAGCGGGATCGCAGATGCTGGCATCCCGTATGGTCTTCCCCCCCCTTATCATTCCCGGATAGTATGCCAGGAAAATTCCGTCATGGGTGTGGGTGCCGCTCCAGATGGGGTGGGGAGAGATGAGCTTCTTGCTGCCGAAGGCAAAGAAGCGGTTAATGGAATATTTCATCTTTGTATTGAAGAATATCACATCGGGGAGATTATCGTAGGGGTCGGTCGAGAATGCCTCGTCCTTCGTAAGGACCCTGTCGAATATCCTTTCTCCGGTCTTCGGGTCCGCAAGGGTCTTTATCCTTTCCAGGAATTCGTCCATTACCTTCTCGTATTCCCTTCCCTTTGTGATCATCCCTTCGGGTTCTCTACCCAACAGATTCACGAACACCTGGCCGATGTTCCCCATGGAATACAGACGGGTCCTTCTCCAGTCGATATCATCGTTGGTCAGGAAGAACTTGTTCACCAGTGCCGCCAAACGGGATTTCTTTTTCCTGTAAGCTTCCTTCACGACCCTTTTTGAGAGGCCCAATCTCTTTATCATCGCTGCGAGGTTGGAGTAATTGATGCCCATACTGAAAAGAAGATATCTGAAGCGGGTGGGCAGCCCTCTCTTGAGGGCGAGGAAGCCCTCGTCGTGAAGCCACGTGTTTATGGAAACACCGTAGTACATGGGGCCGAAACCGTGGTCCGAAACCATTATCACCGCAGTATCGTCATCCAGATTATCGAGCAGTTTTCCGATGTGCCCGTCGATCCTTCTGTACATGTTACTTATGGCGGCACGGTATTCATCGGGAGCCTTCTTTCTGTTACCGGGATGCTTTCCGTCCATGTATTTGTAGAATACATGTCCCAGCGCATCGGGACCCACGAAGACGGACACCAGAAGGTCCCACGGATATTTCTTCATCAGATAGTTCGTCGCCTCGTAGGTGAAATCGGTAACGACGTCCATTTCCCCCAGGAATTCCTTCTCATCCTGGGCGCTGACCGTCGGTTGAAGTCTAAAATCATTGGAGATCTCTCTCCTTAGCTCACCGAGGATCCGTCCGGGGTAGGTGAAATCCCCCAGCTCCTCCGGGGTTGGAAAACCGCTGACCATGATGCCGTCGAGAGTGTCCACGGGATACGTCAGGGGAAGGTTGATGATGATGGATCTTTTGTCATATCCCCGCAGAATGTCCCACAACGGATCCGATCTCCGGTCCCTCGAGATATACGGTACGGGCTCATACGTTCCCTCCTCCCTGTGAGCGAAATCCAGAATACCGTGTTTCTCCGGACGGACGCCGGTGGCAAAGGAGGTCCAGGCAGCGGGTGACAGAGGGAGGATCGTTGAATTGAGGATCCCGCGCGAGCCGTTCTCAACGAGCTTTTTCAGGTTGGGAAGTTCGCCCCGTGCAAGGAGCGGGTCGATGAGTTTCCAACTCGCTCCATCCAGTCCGATGACGAATACCTTTTTGGAAATACGGCTCACCTTCTGGGAATAATGCTCCCGGGAATGTCTTTTTCCGTTTTAAAGCCCTCTGTTTTCTTTTATGACCGGAGAATTCATAACCGAAATCTTTTTTCAGGAACAATTCGCAAGATCGGATCATAGGTCGACCCACCGCCTCATTCCCGGATAGAGTTCAAACGATGTGCACCCGGCGTTTCACCGCCCATGTAACAGTTTCCTACCTGCGTTTTCTTCCCCGTCCACCACCCAGCCCTGCCATTCTCCCCGCCATGAGCGAAAGCCTCTTCCCCCATCTCTTCCGGTCCACCCATATGAAGAATCCCAGGCTGCCGGTCATGCTCAGAGCGGTTATCCACATTCCTATCTCGAACCACTTCTGGGGCATGAACTCGATGATGATGGTGAAATTTCCCGTCCTGTTGATGTAGAATCCGTTTATCATGCCGTTCAGGGGAACACTTCTTATCCGTCCCAAACCGCCAACGCTCGCCACCCAGAATTCATCATATGCCTCTGTGAAACCGAGTATGAAGGGCCCGCTCGAGGATACTCTCACCCTGTATCTGGTGGCACTCACTCTCTCGTAATCAAGAACGGTGGCTTTCGCATCCTTCCGGAACAGATCCTTCAATGTCCGGTTGTTATCGCCGGAATGCAACACGACCAGATCGATATCGGTCCTCCTTTTCTCCATCACCTCATGCATCCTGAGATCGTCGAACCAGGCCGTGGCATTGCCCATACGGGGATCCAGTACCCCATTGATGTTGAGGAACAAACGGACCTCGTTCATCCCGTGCGGCACTATGAACGATTCCTCGAACTCGGTCCATCCGTTGTCGCCTTTTATGTCAGCCACGAGCCTCTTCAGCAGGTCCCACCTTCCCGTGGATGAATTGTATCCCTTTATGTTCACTCTGCTGTCATCGAGATTTCGTGTCCTGACGTCCATGCTGGCAGTATAGGTCTTTCCCGGTTCTACCCGTACGGGTTCGCTCTTCATCTCGCTTCCGGTTTCCAGTTCGCCGGAATCGGTGGTGAGCCTGAGGCTGAACTCACCGTCCGTTCTCGTCGTACGGTCCAGCGATACCGAGAATATGGTCCTGTTCTTGCTCGATAGGCCCTCATCGCGGAAGAACCGGAGATCGTCACACCAGAGAGCGGAATTACCGGACCCTGGATCGAGGACACCGCCGATGTTCAGCGTGACCATGACCTCGGAGATGTTTTCCGGTAAGGTGAACGCCAAGGCGTGTTCCGTCCACTCCGCGGTCCCTGTCCCCTCCCCCTTGGTCAGAAGGTATGCGATGTTTTCCCATTTTCCGGATGTTCTGTTGTTCCCGCGCAGCTTCACATGGCTCCCGTTGCAATTTTCGGTCTTCACATCCATGCTCACGACGTACTTCTCATCCGGTTCCAGAATGATGCTCTCGCTGTTCATCCAGCTCCAGACATCGGGGATGGCGTTTTCCGTGGTGAGCCTGAGACTGTAATTTCCATCCGTTCCAGCTTCGGGATCCAAAGAGGCGGTGAAATTGACATTCTCCGTCGTGATATCCTCGATCTCACGGGAGATGCTGAAATTGTCGAACCACGTGGTCGCATTTCCCGAAACATGATCCAGGGCCGCTCCGGCGTTCAGGGACACCATTATCCTGGAGATGTTACCGGGGACATGGAAGGAATTGGAATATTTCTTCCAGTTCTCGGTGCCCGTCCCCTCTCCCTTGGTCACCAGATACGACAGAGGCGCCCATTCGGCGGATGTGTCGTCATAGCCCATTATCTTCACGTGGCTCTGGTTGCAGTTTTCGATCTTCATATCGATCCGGGCATCGTAGGTTCTGTTGGGGGCCAGATAGATGTCCTCGCTGTTCATCTTGCTCCAGGTCTTGGGCTGGGCGCTGTCCGTGGTCAGTTTGAGACTGTGTTCCTCATGCGTACGCGTTCCGGGAACAAGTGAAGCATCAAATTGAGCTTCGGGCGGGAACCATCCGTACGGGGCCCCCATTGTCACGTTCCAGCCATCTTCGAAGGAATGATTCCGGAAATATTCCGTATGAGTGGATATGTTCACGAGGGTCGCGTTCCTGGGAGGATGCCAGAGATAGGGGGCATTGCCGGAGGAGTTCCAACCGTTCTCGAAAGATCGATTGAGTATGTTCACCATTCGATGTGTGGTTTCGACAACCGTGTTGTTCTCCATGGATGTCCAGTGATAGGGTGCGTTATCGGTGGAGTTCCAACCATCCTCGAAGGAGAAGTGCGCGACATATCTCGTGTCCTCCGGTGATGTCATTCGGATCAAGTGGTTGCCCCTTTCCAGGTGTATGCCTGTCAGATTAATCCATGAATTGTCCGAATTCGAGACATCCCCGCTCCTGAAGGACCTGTTTCCAATTGAAATGGTCAATTCTTCATCCTCCACCGCACCGATACATCCGATCGAGAGAGAATAGGTTCCCGACCTCAGGATCTCCAGGGAATTCCAGGCGGTACCGTAATCGTTGAACCGCAGGACCCTTCCCATGCTGGCCTCATTACCGTGGGAGCCCGACGTGGTTGCATGCAAACGATTGAATGTGGATTCCGCCTCGAGGGCATATATCAGGTCCTTGTCCCGTATGAGTTCGTCTGCCATGGAACGATATTCTCTCGCCTTTGACTCCGGGATAACGGCAATGAGATTGACAGCATTGAATCCCGCGACGTTCTCTATCGCCACGGTATGGACCCCTTCTTTCAGTGACCGGGTGCCCACACTGTTCCATTGAAAGGACGAGGGCTTTCCCAGTGTATCGAGGGTTCGAAGGGGCATGTCATCCAGATGTATGTCGATGGCGCCGCATTTCTCTCCCTTCAGGGCTCTGATGAATATTTCATACTCGTCGCCCTCGTCCACCTCGAAGTCCATGGACATCATGTTCGGATCGATGATCTTCTCCTCGATCATGGACATCCGGATGTCGTCCACCCACCAGTAACTCTCGGCTATGGGATTCTGATCTGCCAGGACCTGTATCGTCAGATATCTGGCAACGGGAGGAAGAATGAGGTTTTCCCCTATCTCGATGAAATCAAAATCCCAGCTCTTGGTCAACAGAAAATCCTTCTCGATATATTCGCTATCCTCATCATAGTACCTGAGCAATACCTGGACGTTGTTCGCATTGCTTGCTGCAATATGCATGGAGATGTTGAAGTGTTCATTCCCTTCGGGGATCTCGATCATCCCGGTTCCCGCGATCTGGTTTTCCCTGCTCTCACCCTTTTCCATGGCACCCATCAAGCTGTACTCTCCGCTCATCGACCGGTTGCTCCTGCTGACGTTGACTATGGCGGTGGCCGAACCGAACCCTTCAAACCCTTTCTCGAAACCGTAATGGAATACGGGTATCTTTTCAGAATCGGAAGGCTCACGGATCAGTTTTCCCGCAGACCAGGTGTAAACGACACCCCTGTCGTACCCCCAGTCCCACGATGCATCCACATCCCCCTTTCTCTGGGCCCTTCCGTCCCAGCAGAGGAATACCATTCTGTTCTTGGACCACATCTCGGATGGTTTGTAATGGTCCGTATGATCGTACGGGGCGATGAAGTACCGCTGGTCGGCAAAGGTGAAGACCATCTCCTCCATTCCGGTGGATTCCGTGAAGATGATCTTGTCGATGGCATTCTGAAGATACTTAAATTCAAGGCTTTTCTGGTCGCTGAAAAAGAGGGCGTTGTCCACCGGTTCATAGTCCGGAAGTGAATTGATGGTGGAGAGGGATGCCACGCCCCCGGTGACCAGTGTGCCCTGGGAACTCGTGCTGAAGAACGTATCCTTCCGCTCCTTCAAACATTCGTTCTCAAAGATATAGATGAAGCCGAATCTCTCCACCAGTTCCAGGTCGTCCTGGTTCTTCAATCGATCCAGGAACCCATCCTTCACGGGAGGCGAGTAAACGTCTTCATGATAGAGGATATATTTTATCCCCAGGGGGGTGAGAATTCCTCCCAGGTTCCCGGTGCCGTTCTTGAAGAGGATGGACTGGCCGTATTTCCAGTCCAGGGCGGAATTGACGACATATATCCCGTAACCGTTGGGCTGCCACTGCGGGGTCGTGGAGATGTAGGTGGGTCTTGACGATGAGAAGGCGGCTATGTCGTGATGCATCTCGGTACCGTTGTTCCATTCCATGTATGTCTGCCGATGTGATGGCAGCCAGAGGACCTTGAAGTCTCCGGTCTGTTCGTCGAGCCATATGTTGGCCTGCCGGTATTCATCGGGAATATCCACCGGACGGAGATTATCGTTCATATCGCCTGTGGCCAGGGGCCATCCCGGAAGCAGTATCGAGAATATAAGAACGATTATCACGAATGCCGAAATGCTTCTTTTCAGGTTCGGACCGAGCCGCCTGGTCCTTTCGATCCGTGTGAAAATCTCCACCAGGGAGAATCCGGACAGGATGCACAGGGACAGCAGAGCGAGCTGATACATCTTGGGCGATTTGAATGCCCACCCGTAGAGCTGATGGAGCGGAGCATCGAATATCAGCCAGTGGCCAAAACCCGGGGCGAGGCTCACACACGATACCAGGAACACCAAAATGAGGGCGAAGGCCGAGAAGAAAGCCACGTGCCTGTTGCGGGGTTTAAAGTAAAGGGCCAACAGTCCCAGAACGAATACGACCAGGCCGGACAGCAGCATCAGATTTCCCATCAGTTGCGTACCGAGGATGGATGATTCGGTGGCGAACAACCCGCCGGCTCCGTGGTATCCGCCCTGCTGGATTATCACGTCCAGAATCCCGGGTGCGTGAGAGTACGCCGTGTCTATCCTTTCCAGAGTGATGACAACGCCGTATCGGGAGGTCCCGCCCATGAAGAACCCGGGCAGCAGCCAGTACAGGGAGAAACATATATAGCTCGCCATAATAGCAAATATGAGCTTCACGCCAGCCGCCGAGGATGTCATGATGCATTTGAGCCGGTCCCGAATGGAGGCACTTCTTTGTTCCTGTTCGTCATCCGCACCCGGAGATGAATGGGAATTGCCCTTTTGACTCCGGTCCGGGGTCGGGGAGCCGGACCCATGGCACCCGGATCTTCTCGCTCGAAGCGAACCGATAATGTCCGCCGCTGCATTGAAGGAGAAATAACCCAATATCAGAAGGGCCCCGAACACTATCCAGTGAACGTCCGCACAGGCCAGGGACCAGAGAAGAGCGGTCAGGAGGGCATATCTTATCTTCTTCTTCTCGAAGCAGACGATGAGCGAGAGGACCAGGAGGGGGGCCAGTCCGTAGACCGCCAGTATGGATGGATGGAACGATCGATATATTATGTAGCTGCTCCACATGTAAGCCAGTCCG
>CAYRFL010000038.1:6314-14201 GCA_964423515.1 uncultured archaeon | reverse complement strand
CACCCATTATCTTCAGTCTCTCTTTCCGATACGTCCTTTTCAGCAGATATCTCGTTGTATAATATGCCCCCGCTCCCGCCAGGAAATGAAAGGATATGTACATTGTTGTCAGCATCTCCGAGGAATCCATGTCGAAGAGAAAGCCGATCCCGAAAAAGGGCAGGAACAGCATCAACTGGGGCAGCCGGGAAATTGTGGAAACGCTCTCGTATTCGCTCCACAGCGGATAATAGAAGTGAAAGAATCCCTCGAGGGAGGGAGGTTTGACGAGGTCCCTGTTGAGTATCTCACCCTCTGCCCCGATCAATCCCCTGTAGATGAATATTGCGATGAACAGGTACAATGATACGGGTAAGATATGTTCTCGAAAGGTCTTTCGGTTCATCCGGGAGCTCAGGGTGGTCAGTATCCTCCCCGATGTGATCCTATCACGGAAGGATCTCGTATTTCGTTCGGAACCCGGATCGGAATCGACCGCCATTTTCAAACCCGTCCCTCGTCATGGAGTGTCAGGAAGGGCTACTCTATCGCCCTGCCATCCATGTCTTCGGGTATATCGACATTGAAGATATTCAAGATTGTTGGTGCAACATCGATGATATCGAGCTGTTCAATCCTTCTCGGTCCTATTCCCCTTCCGTTCATGACGAATATCCCCTCCATCCGGTGATGGGCCTTCATGGAATCCATCTCGGAATGGAACAGATCGCCCGAAA
Source organism: uncultured archaeon (assembly GCA_964423515.1). Taxonomy (GTDB): domain Archaea; phylum Thermoplasmatota; class Penumbrarchaeia; order JASLWR01; family JASLWR01; genus CAYRFL01. The sequence continues at coordinate 13,485 of CAYRFL010000038.1, read as the reverse complement.
GACTGATGGTGCTCTTGGGCTCGAATCCCTCGGTTGGCAATATTATGATATCGGGCCCTTTATTGGAGTAGGGACCCATGTATACTTCCTCGCGCTTCAGGAGCCCTTCCACGGGCTTCTTTCCGTTCTCGCAGACCACCCTGGCGAGGGCTTTCTCGATCCTACGTATGATCTTTCTGCGTTCCTTCTCGCTATTTGCATTGACGTATATGCTGTAATTGTTGTTCAGGGCTCTCGTCCCGTCCCAATCGATGTTCTTGTCGAGGCTCAGTATCTCCACGGTATCGTCCTTGGTCGGAAAGAGCCTGGCAAGCTTTCTCAATCTCTGCAGTGAGAAGATCTTCTTCAACAATTCCTTGATCCTCAGTTTGTTCACGATCTTGTAGACGTTGTTGCTGCTCAGTCCGAACCTGGCCAGAACGCTGCCCCTTCCGTAGCGGCAATGGAGAAGGCCTTGCCGGATCAGCCAGTTGTTGACGAAGAACTTGTATTGCGTCTTTCCGAAGCCGTGGTCCGATATCAGCAGCACCGTCCACCGTTGGTCAAGTTTCACCATCAATTCGCCGATCTTTCCATCGATATACTGCCAGACATCCGCAAGCTGTGGCGAACCCCAGATGAAGTGCTGGAGAGTATCGATGTGGAATATCGTTACGTGGATGAAATCCAACTCGTCCCTTTTTATCTCGTCCATCACGAGCCGGAACCTGGATTCGATCACTGACTTTGCAGCATCTGTGTGTTCCTCCTTCTGATCCGCCATTACAAGCTCGTCGAGAAACGGTCTGTAGCCGTACTTTTCCACCAGTTTCGCTTCGAGCTCCCGGGGATACGTGTAGCCGCTGCTGGATGAGAAAGGGCCTCCAACCATGAAACCGTTTACCTTCTTGACAGGCTCGGTGGTGGGCATGTTGATAATTCCCACCCGATAATCATTCTCTCCAAGGTGATCCCACAATTCCAATCCTCGGAACGATCTGGAGTTCGGCACGGATATCCTGTGATGTCGGAAATCGGGATGGAACATTCCGAAAACGCCGAGCTTGCCCGGATTCTTGCCGGTGGAATAACATTTCCAGGCGGGAAACGTGGTCGGGGGTGAGGAGCTCATCAGTTTAGATGAGATCCCCGTATCCCTCAATTTCCCGATATTGGGCAACTTTCCCTCTGCTATCATGGGATCGAGGAGCCTCCACGTGGCCCCGTCCAGGCCTATGACGATCACCTTGCGCTGCATATCGTTCCATCACCGTCGTTTCTTTCCGGAAATCATATCGTGGCTCGCTATCACCACGAACACTTCCATTACCAGGAATCCAGATACCATGACGGTCAATATCCGGATGACCGATATCATGCTGGTATGGTAGAAGACGATTATTATTATTTCTAGGACAGACCATGCCAGGAAGACGTATATCAGGGCATACTGCTTTCTCGCCAGATTGTAATATACGAACACGGTGACCAATGAGAAAAGGAACATGAGGAAACCGTATTCCCTCAGGAGCGGAGCAGCGTCAAGGAATTCACTACCGTAGAAAATTCTGAGAAAGGGACGGGGGAACAGCAGGAACAGCAGTGCTGCGGAGCCTGTGGCGACTGCGGTGTAGAGCATTGTCCTTACGAGCAGTCGCGACGTTCTCCTGCCGCTGAGATGGGCCTCCACCACCTTCGGATACATCACGGTGATGAGTCCCATGGGAAGAAAGAATATCATCTTTCCGAAGATGGATGCGGCTGTGTATAGACCGGATTCAAGGGGGGACGAGATTCTTACGATTATAACGTCGATGTTGGTTATGACGGCAACCGATACCACGGTCAACACCGCGTGGATGGAGTAAACGAACAACCTGTTCATCTCACCGTCCGTCCCGTCCTCGGAGCCTATGGATGGACCGGACGATGCTCTACTATTTCTGTTGACGGGATGGTCCGAGCTGACCGAGTGCTTCTCCGGTGTGAAGGTGTCTTTCTCATGATCCCCCGGTCGTATGTTCTTCCGTATCAGAACGAGGGATATGATGAAGGCCATCGCGATCCCGACCACCAGCCCTCCGACGGCACCGTAAATGCCGCAACCTACAAGGACGAGTACGACACCGGACAGCAGCTTGAGAAAGGCCCTCGATAATTGATTGAACGCCAGGGAATAGAACCTCTGAAGACCCTGCATGATACCGTAGTCGATGGGAAGCAGCCATGAGAACAGGGTTATGATCCCGATAAGTATCACAAGAGACGGAGAGTCGATATGGAATGCATCGGCGATCACCCCGCTCAGAAGTGCAAGTATTACGAGTGTCGCCACTCCGCAGACCGTCATGCGCCGGATCATCCGGGAATGGAATCCGGGTATGAGATGTGTCTCCCCACGTCCCCTGAAACGGGAAACGGAGCTGGTCGTGCTGAGCATCAGGGTCCGTAAAAGGATGTTCGATAGGAAAATGGAGAGAGCGAAAAGGGCACCGAAGGCCCCGTAGACCTCGGTCCCGAGCATCCTGCCCATGGAAAAATTATATATGAAGTTCAATCCTCCCGAAACGAGGGAAACGGCGGTGACGAGGCTTCCGGCTTTCAATAAATCGTCCTTGAATATAATATCCAGAATGCGCAAATCGTCCGGCCTCCGGGAAGGAGGGACGTAATCATGCATGGATTATTTAAGGCTTCTTAATTAATGGCGTGGGGGCATCGCGAGACTGTATCGAGGATGCTTGATGAATGGGCGAGCGGGTATCCTTCCTAAACATTGTAAACGATTACAAATCTATATATATTTAAATGGGTTATAAACTGGAGCTATTGTATCAATAGCGATAGGAAGGGAGACATTCGCATGAAAAGAATGGCAATACTTACCGTTTTGACACTCTGTCTGGCATTCATGATCATACCTCCGAGCCCGGTGGTTTCCGGTGATCCAAGTTTGGAGGTCGTAGATGTAAAGCAGGACATTCCACCTGAGAGCGATTTCTCACTGGAATTGGAACTCACGAAAGGGGAGGTGGTAACCTGGGCCTGGACAGTTGACCAGTACCAGCTGGATTTTATCATCGAGGATCCCGAGGGAGACTCGTTCGCCGAACTCGCGGCAGCGTCGCAGGGCGGCAATTTCTTCACCGCAACATTATCCGGGACCTGGCACTTAAACTGGACCAATTCCCAGGCGAGCAGCGCTTCGTACGATTATACCGTGGAGCTGACCTATTCCATAACGGTTGACAACCAACCGCCCACTGCCAGCATCGTTCCCGACAAGATGGGTGGAAATGCTCCGCTCACGGTAGAGTTCGACGGCGAGGTGTTGGATGTCGATGGCCAGGTGGAGGATCAGTACTGGATGATCCGTCTTCTTGGAGAGAACAATCCCATTATCTTCCAGACCGACGAGGAGAATTTCACCCATGTGTTCACAGCGCCCGGGAAGTACAATGTCACCTTCAACGTCACCGACGACGACGGTGAGAACGGTACCAACAACATCACTATTGACGTGAACGGCCCGCCCAGGGCAATTGCCAGTGCCGACAAGGTCACACCACATGTAGGCGAAGGTGTATCGTTCACGGGAACGGGGATCGATACTGACGGTCTGATCATTGCATATGAATGGGATTTCGACGACGGGGGGACGAGCCTATTGCAGAATCCCAGGCATCCATTCACGGATCCCCGCACATACAACGTCAAATTGACCGTTTTCGATGACGATGGCGCTTCGGGAACCGATACCATTCACATAACGGTCATGCCCATACCTGTAGCGCAGACCGGTCCCACCGGAGCGGATAATGCCTCTTTGGAAGATGGATCAATGATTGGAAGGATAAATGCGCTCATAACCCCTGGCGACGCCACTTCACCAACATACATCCACGCAAAGGACGGACCTGTATTTTATTATCTCCCCGCTACTATTGAGTTGCAACACACGGATATCAGCGGAGAACCACGCTATAGCGGGCAGACCTTTACCAGGAACGTACCCTTAACGTACCATCAAATAATAATGGTATATGGGTGTGAGATAGAGATCGGTTGTACGGGAAAATACGATTACACTCAAAGGGACGGAACCGGGAACCCGATCCTGGAAAGCGCGGACAGCTATGAATTTGAACTGAAAGTGCTTCAAGGGATAGCCTTTGTTAATGGTCAGTTTACTACTCCAACAAGGGCCTCCCCGTCCAATCCCGCCATAGAGGTGCAGTCCGAACAAGGAAAGACCACTGTGGGGAGCGTAGGCGTAAAGCTATCCCCGGACGCAAGCGGGGGACTGTTCTCCGCGGGAATATCGCAGGACGGAAACGCGGTGGTGGAGGTTTTCAACGGCGAGGTCGATGTCCAGGTGAAGGAGAGCGGTGCTACGAACCCCGTCGTATCCAAGTCCATCGAACCGGCGGCCAACGGGGCCCCCCAGGGCGTTTCCATCGACAGGGTGGACGTGAACACCGACCCGGACGTTGAGCGCATAGACAAGAACATGGCCACCGTCTCCGGAGACGCGGAGGTCGAGATGACAAACGACGTGATTCCCATGGATGTCGGCACCGGGCAGCAGCTGGTCATCATCGATCCCGATAACGTTCCCAACATCAAGATCGAGGGGAACGATACATACGATCTCGAGGTGAAGAAATTCCGAAAGGCGGAAGAGGAGTTCGAAACCGTCAAGATAGAGGGGATAGAGGCAGGGGGCACGGATACCTTCAAGATAGAGGAGGAGAGCATCTATCTGAAGACCACCAGCACAGACGAGAAGGTCATCAAGATCACCGTGGAGAAGGGTGAAAAAAGCTACGACGTGGAAATTCCCCTGACGGAGAATGAAGAAAATGAGATAACGGATATCGATATGGACGAGGGAACCGCAACGGTCGAGATCACCGACGAAGAGGGAAAAAAGGTCACCCTGGAAGATATGTCGAGCGGGTCTTCCAAGGACGACGTGGTGGATGAGAGGGAGAAGGCCGAACCGAAGGACAGTGCCAAGGAAACCTTCAAGGAGGGAGAATCCAAGGACGTGACGGTGGGTGACAAGGAGGTCACGGTGAAGGTGGAGAAGGAGGACGACGATACGGTAAAGGCCGACGTCGGGGCCGCCCAGGACGTCAAGCTCGAGAAGGACAAGCCAATAATGGTTGACACCGACGGTGACGGAAAGGACGACATGGAGGTCGTCTACAAGGGCGAGGACGAGAACGGAGATCCCATCATCGAGTTCACCGACGTTGAGCGAAAGGCCGAGGAAGGCGATAACACCATGCTCTATCTCGGCATAGGGGTCGTTGTCCTCATAATCATCCTGGTTCTGGTCCTGGTATTGAGGAAGAAGAAGCCCGAGGAGGATTACGGGACCTACGAGGAGGAGGAATACCAGGAGGAAGAAGAGGAAAAGGTGGTGGTCTCGGACGTGAGCCTTGGTAAGAAGAGGAAGAGACCGGCCAGAAAACGTCCTGGAAAGATGAAGTCAGAAGGGAAAGAACCCGTGAAGGCGGAGAAAGAGGACCTGAAAGAAGAGGATGAAGAGGTCGAGGTGAAGGAGGAGATGATCGAGGAGGAAGTGGACGAAGTGGTCGAGGTGGACGAAGTGGTCGAGGTGGTCGAGGTGGAGGAAGAGAGCGAGGTCGAGATAGTGGAGGAGGAGAACCTCGAGGAAGCCGAGGATGAAGGCGAGGAAGAATACGAGGATGATGTCGAACTCGTTGGGGAGGAATCCCTGGAAGAGGCAGGTGAAGAGGACGAGGAGGAATATGCCGAGGAGGATACGGGAGATCTTGTCGTGATGGAGGAAGGGGGCGAAACGGAGGACGAGGAGGGATCCGGGGACGAATACGAGGGGATGGAGGAGTTCCGGTTTCTCGACGAGGCGGGGGATGCCGACGAAGAAGAGGACGACATCGACCAGCTGTTCTCATCGCTGGACGACTGATCGATGGAAACGATCGTTGCAGGCAATGCCGAGATGATCCCGCATGATGGCCGGGTTCCTGTCCTGAGGATAAGGATATTCCGGCCTGTTTATCATTTTCTAATAGCGTAGGTATCTTCCGTAACGGGAACTCCGGTCCGGTTGACAGATGCCCTAGAATACGCTCCATCTGATTGATTCGAACAGTTCTCAGTCGTCATGAAGACAGTCATGGAGAAGCATATCTTTCATTCTCACCCGTGATAATCAATCGTCATCATCGAAAGCGATTTTTTATATACCCTCATTTTCGTCCTTCATTCCGTGACCGGGGAAAAGGCCGCACCTTGTTCCCAGTAAACGGTCACGGATATAGTGAGGGATACAGATGGAACAAGAGGATACCACGAGGATAAGGCAATCCTTCCTGACGAAGGAGGAGATAATCCTTCTTCAGGAGCTCCGCAGTCTCGGCGGGCTGTGATTCAGCAACGATTCCCCAAAGGGATGCCCTAAGGAAATCGGTTACTTATAGGTCTATCCGTTACACAGCCACGGCAGGTTGGGGGCGTCAGCGTTGGAGAGAACGGATCTGGCATGGCCGGGTACGATCTCAAAATGGACCCATCCCATCTTGCGAAGGACTGTTTGGAGCATAATAACAAGTCATCAGAGTGAGCTCATGCTCTCATTTTGTAATGATCCGCCCCCGATCCTTGAGCGTCCTTGCGGCCAACGTCTCATCCCCGCTCCCTTCTTTTTCCAATAAGGCCGTTGATCCAGACGCAGGAGCCGAGGCCATAAAAGAGGATAATGCCGGCCACCGAGAACAGCCTCGAGGTCTTCAGTTCATCGGAAAGTGGTGTGCGGCCGGATGACTTCTGGGGTCTCTGCATGGTTTTCTCATTACCCGGGCCGCCGGAAGGCTGACCGGTCTGCATGGCCGCACTCTCGACCCCGTATTTTTCCACCCCGGTTCCCATCTGCGAAACGCTCCGTGGTATGGTTTCGAGGCCGGAGCGGGTATCATCGGCATCTATCTTATCCCCGTTTCCCCGGGCACCGACCAATACTGTTACGTCACCGTTATCCTTCACCCATAGCATCCAGTCACCTGGTTTCTTCTGGTCTGGCCTGAATATGCCCGTAGCAGTAAGGGCAGCGTCCTCCCGAAGGCCCGGATGCGCTTTGGGGCATTTCATCACCATCTTCATATCGGGATCCTTGTCGTCCGCGATGAGATACGCTCCCTCC
>CAYRFL010000038.1:0-6214 GCA_964423515.1 uncultured archaeon | reverse complement strand
GAAAGAATGGCCGCGGGAGGTATGAGGGGCGCGTAATACCTGATATCCTCGATGGTCCTCTTCAGCACCCAGCCCTGGGATAGATAAATGATCATTGTGAGCACGATCCATGCGAACAGCGCATAGGTCATGGGTTCTTTTTTACGGAACCAGAGCGCCGGAAGGGCGGCGAAGCAGAAAGGAACGAATATGGCCACGTACTGGAAGATATGAGGGGCGTTCTCCCTGTCGTCCTCTCCCCATATGAAGTAGCCCTCGAAGAAGGAGTTCGGGGGCTCGTAATCCGCAAGGGACTGGTTTTCAGCACGGTCGGTTACGGTCACCGCCATTATGTTCTGCGCCTGATAGCCGGAGTTCAGCGGTCCCCCGAAATAGGTGGAGTTGTAGTTCATCAGAATAAGGCCGACGGCAGCCATTCCCAGGGTCAGGGGGAGCAGGAGCGCCAGTGCCCTGAGCATGTTCTCCTTCGAGAAAAGGCGTCTGAGGAATCCCGCCATCCTCCCTTTTACCGCCGTTACCACGCGCCCCCCCGTCCCATTGCCCTCTCCCCTATTATTCACAGAGTCCTTGACGAGCATTCCCAGAAAGAAAATATAGGGCATGACGCAGGCCACGATGGTGGAATACCGCTGTGTGACGCCGGCACCGAACAGTACGCCCGAAAGGACGGCCATGCCGATGATGGCGGGCCAACCCGCGAACCTGCGCCGGAATGCACTTTCACCCCTGTCATCAGGCGGGGGGCTCTCTCCTTCGTTCCCTCGATCCTCCCATGTGACGTCCGTCCTGCCATTGGGATCATTCTCGTCCCCATTCTCCCCTGCGATCTCTCCTGTTACGTCCCCTTTCCTGGTCTTCCACATGTCCAGGGCCACGAGGAACAGCCACAGCCCACCGATAGCGAATGCGGTGGACGATAGATCACCCATCCACTGGCCGAAATACAGCTGTAGAGTGATGCCGCAGGTGGTGGCCATGAACGTGGCAACGGCAGCCGTCCTCCACCCGAATATACGGCTGGCCACTCCCCAGGTGCCGAAGCAGAGTAGCAACATTACGAGGGTGCCGAACATTCCTTCCAGTCCCACGTACATGAGCCACGAGATTAGCACCGAGGGGCCCGGGGGCCAGTGGTTCACGTAATGATATTCGCCGTCCACCGAGGCGACGCCGGAGGCCAGGGGCGGCTCGAATCCGTCAACGGTCCGCTCGGCCACAACTCGATGCTCCCCGGCACTGATGGTAATGGTCCTTTCGATAACGCCGTTTTTTCCCGTATTACCCAGCGGCTCCCTGTTATTATCCCCGGGATCGATGCGTATGTCCACTCCCTCCATGGGCTCCCCGAAGATATCCCGAACGGTCACGCGGATGCGGTACTCGTTCATGGCGGAAAAGAAGAAATTGCCCTTGCGGTCCGGCTCTCCCGACTCGTTGCCCAGGGAAATCCTGATGCCCGTATAGTCACCGCTCTGTAACCTGATGCCGATGAGTGCGTGTTCCTTGCCGCCCCCTGGTATTGCTACCTGTCCTTTCGCGTTGGTGACCCCCAACTCCTCGCCGTCCAAGTTCACCCGGACACCCGTGAGGGGCGACGGGGTCCCGTCCTTGACCGACTCCACCAGCACCACATCTCCAAGCAAATTGTCGGTGATGCGCTCCACGTCGATCTCAGCATAGATGGAATACAGACCGCTCTTGGCCCGGGAATCGATCATCTCGCGCACGATGATGGGGGTACCTATGTCTTCCCTCGGTATCTCCACTTCGAGGGGTATCTTTCCGAATGGAAGGTCGAAGAGAACGCAGGCGCCGTTCCCGTCAGTCGTATTCCCGGACGCCTGCCTATCCCCCCCGCTTCCCACAACTACACTGACGTTCGCATCCGGTACGGGAGTGCCTTTCTCGGACACCGTTACCAGGATGTCGTTCTCCTTTCCGGTACCGTCTAGGTCTCCGAACTCGTATTCCAGCTCGATATCGTTTTCCGCGTACTCGGTGGAGAAGACGGAATCGTAATGGTAATGACCATTGGCCTCGTGCAGGGGAATGGAGTAATAGCCCTCCGTGTAGAGCTCGGCCCACCCGTAGTATCCCTCCTCGTCCTTGAGGTGTGGAGTTTCTTCATCGACACCGTGCTCGAAACTGTGGGCGTATATGCTGACGATGATGAATGTCAGGATAAGGAGAAGGATGGACCTCTCCCGGTTCAGGATGCTCCCCTTTTTGGGCGAGCGAAGGTTGCGGAAGAAGGCGAAAGCGCGGTCTTTCATCGTCTTCTCTATTCTCGCAGCGGTATAAATAGCTGATGTTTTGTGTTGTTCGGGAGCGGATCGGTTCTATACTTGTGGCAGAGGTGGTCTGGCGCAGAGGGCGGGCTCCCGTTGCATCTCGGTGTAACTGCGTCACGCCTGACCTGCACGCAGGTGTGCGGTCAGGCTCCGGTGTACCCTACGGGCACACCTGAGCCCTTGGCGAACTCACATGTTCGCCAAGACAGATGCGTTCCCGAAGGGAATGTCTTCAGTATCGGCGCGTTAGCCTACGGGCGAGATAACAAACGCGCCCCTCGTCAGAGCCCTAAATTAATTATAACGTTGAGGGTCGATGTTCCATCGACCTTGGGTCCGGCACGGACCCATCTCATTGATCTTATTGTTTTGGTATCGGGCCGCCGCCCACTGCGTTCCGTTGCATCAAGATGCAACTGCGCCCTCGGCACGTTAGCCTACGGGCGTTTGCTGTCGCTCGGCGGCCCTTATATTGAAGAGAACTCGTCTAACGAAAATTTTGGGCTTGAATAAATTTAAACACAAAACATCCCCCGAATCAATTGTCCCTTATCGTCACCACGGGCGAAACGTTCATCTCCGATACGTGCAATCCGGTGAGTATATACTTCCGGGGGATGAAAAATATGGCAAAGGGTCTGTCGCTGGGACGCGTGACCGACGTGGCAAAGGGCGCCACGTCGCTGAATATAGCGGGCGATGCAAAGAAGCTGCTCCGGGACATGGCGGAGGAGTGGATCAGGATACTAACGGCCAAGCTGGAGAGGGAAACGCTGACGTCCTTCCCCGACGCAAAGACCATACTGGACGTGGACCACCCGCAGCTATCGCTGAACAGGGTGAAGGGGATAATGGGGGATGCCACGGAGCTGAAGCAGGGCTCGGCAGCCGCCATAACCGCAAAGGCCCAGGCGGAGGACCTCATACGGGAAGTGGCAAGGGATTCCGCCAACATAGCTGTGACGAAGAACATGCGGACCATCACCGGGGACCACGTGAAGTTCATCCTCGAGAACTCCAAGATCATCTCCGGCGAGGAAGCACTGAAGGAGGCGGCGACGGATCATTCCGTCAACCTCGGCGCCGACATGTTCGTGGGCGATAACGAATTGAGGCACATAGCATCCCTCTACACCAGGAAGCGGATAACCAACGAGGCCGTGGCGGAGCTGAGGACGTTCCTGGAGGAGGAGGTGAACGAGACCCTCCTTAGGCTGGAGGAATCCCTGGCGGCCGACGAGGTGGCAAAGGTGGAGCGGCTGGTGAAGTCGGTGAGAAGGTCACTGGATCAGAGAAGGATCAAGGCCATCATAACGAAGGCCGAGGAGCTATGCGAGGAACGGGGCAAGAAGACCATCGACGTGGAGGAGATCTGCGACGGGTTCTCTGCTGTTTTGTAGGGCGTGTATTGGTTTTGTCAAGGAGAGTTTAGCGGTCCCGTATACTTCTTTAGCATTTTCTCTTTTTTCTATTGCAGTAGACATTTGTAGGTGGTGTTGGTATCATTTCTCAAGAGTCAAAGCTCCGGTCAGCTTCATCGAACCACAAATAACAGAACTGCCGTCACACAGACCTCGGGGGGGCTCCCGCCCCCCTTGTCCATATTCATTCGGTGGCATTATTTATTATTACTGTGTCGGGCACGTATTCGCCTACGCCGCCCCAACTCCTCCCCCCGGCTACCGGGATCGGACGGAACACCTTCCGGACGAGATAGTTGTGCTCGAAGAGGACAACGAGTCCCTCCTGTTGAAGAGAGTAAATCTAGGGATAATATCCGGTTCCAGACCGGTTTTCCTTCATAATACCGCCTCAATGACCCCATCATCTCTTCTTCTTCTCCGGTCCCAGGTCCACATAACCGCATTTGCACTGGCGCAGCTCTGCAGAAAGGTCCACCTTCTTCCCGCATCTGGGGCAGTGGGCGCTCTCGAGGAGATGCTCGATCCAGGCATTCCTGATATCCGCCATGTCCTCCTCCTCTATTCGCGCCAGCGTCTTTTTCTCCTCCTCGTTCTCCTCCATGGCATCCACCATCTCCCTCAGGATCTCGATGGTAACGAGAGCCCGTGCCTGTTTCTTTTGAAAGAGGCCCATTCTCTTCATGACGAGCGCTGCGGCAAGCCCGATGAGAAGCCCGTTTAGATGGGTTATATGCCCCACACCGTCCTTCACGCCGCCCACAACCGACAGGGTCTCCATGCCTCCGTAGAGAAGGGCTATGAGGAAGACGGGCCAGGGTCTGATGAATATGAAGAGCGGGAACATCACCTTCTCCTTCGGATAGATGGCCACGAACGCTCCCAGAACGCCGAATATCGCCCCCGATGCACCAATGCCGTTCACGTTGGGATTTATCCCCGCCATCCCGCCGAACAGGAATATGAATATCACCTTCATAAGGGCCGCACCGATCCCGGCCGAGAAGAACAGTACCGCAAAGTTCCGCGAGCCTATCTTCTGCTCGAAGGGAACCCCGAGGAAGAGCAGCACTATCATGTTCATCAGGAGATGCACGATATTGGCGTGTACGAACAATGACGTCACTATGCCCCACATATCCTGCCCCTTCAGAAAATCGCTGACCCGGAATCCCAGCGCATCCCATATTGCCAGGTGTACGGAGCCTCCGCTGGATGAACCCATAAAGGAGATATTGCCGCTCAGGATGGAACTATCGAATATTACGTGTGTTACGAATATCCCGATGTTGCCGAGTACCAGTATCATTGACACCATGGTCTTCTTCAGCCTCGGGAGAAGCACGATGGCCAGTATGATCGCCGCTATCTCGGCTATGGTTATCCATATGAACAGATCGGTCCTCTGTACCATGGTCGCACCGACGTCGGGTTTCGGGAGATCGGCCCCTGGATATTGTCAACGGTGTGAACTTCGAAGACAATTCGAAGTTCGCAACTTGACAATGTGCGCGGTATCGTCTGCGGGGTGACGCCCCCGCAGCGCAGCGTGCGCGTGTAATCCGGATACCGCTTCACGATATGGAGGGCCCGATCAGATAAGGAGCAATTGCTATAAAACGTTGGCGCCGCCAGTGGTCCCCCCTTCACTCGCAGGGGCGGTCCCGCTCCGAGATCAACGATATTCTGGAATGGATGCGGCGTACTTTTCAGAATGCCATCGGACCCGTGCTCACATGCCGCATTCGGTATCCGTGGTCACGGGATGCGATCATCAAATCTGTGTGCCCAGAAGGAGCTTCCACTGTTTGTTCAACTCCCCCAGATCGATTGAATCGCCGCCTCTTCTCTTTTCCTCTTCCGCTTGGCAGAATGCCATTGCGGAACTCATCATGGGTGCGAAAATGCTCAGCTTCTTTCCCAGCTTTCCCAGGCCTTCGAATGCGAACATAATGCCCCTGGTTCTCATCTCGTAGGAGCTGGCAAAGAGATTCGCGATATGGGTATAGGTGGATATGTTGCATCTAAAGCAGAAGAAATCCGATTCCTTCAGATCCATATCGGCGCATAGTTCCTCTATCTCGTCCTCGGAGTAGCAATCCTCGAGATTATGGGCGGAAATGACGACCTTGATATCCTTATCCTTCAGACCTCTGATGAACGTGTTTGACTCCTGGCTCTCCATGGCCGAGGCCAGATCGAAATCCACATATGCGGGACCATAGTCCACGACCTTCTTGAGCACGGCCAATCTCTCATCCGCACTGCCCTCGAACCTGCCACCCTCCGCTTCTCCCCTCAGATTGCACAGTACCGGCAGTTCACTGCCACCGATAAGTTCCTTGAGGTCCTCCACCTTTCGCTCTACCGGTTCCTCCTCCACTATCTCCTCCACTATCTCCTCTACTACATCCTCCGTCCCTTCCACTTCCTCCTTCTCCACCACTTCCTCCGTCCCTTCCACTTCCTCCTTCTCCACCACTTCCTCCGTCCCTTCCACTT
>CAYRFL010000037.1:0-37055 GCA_964423515.1 uncultured archaeon | reverse complement strand
TGCTCCCGAGGGGATTTGAACCCCTGTCAATGGCTTTCTCCGTACTGGTCGTACGCGAGAGGCCATTATGCTTGGCCGGACTACACTACGGGAGCATCGATGACCAGTCGCCCCCCGGGGGGGACTACCGTGAATCCCCGTTTTTCTATTTATTTTTTCTTCCCCGTTGCTTCTTCTGGATGCGCGCCCACGTATCCCTCAGACCCACCGTCCTGTTCAGAACGATCCTTCCGTCCATCGTATCCGGATCGACACAGAAATAACCCAGTCGTTCGAACTGGAACCGATGGAGGTCCCCGAGCTCCTTCAATGCGGGTTCGACCTTGCATCCGGTGAGGACATCCAGTGAGCCGGGATTGAGATAATCCTTGAAATCCCCTTTTTTCTGTCCTGCGGGATTCTCCACGGTGAAGAGCCTGTCGTATAGGTGCACCTCTGCGTCCACGGCGTGCTCCTCGGAGACCCAGTGAAGAGTGCCCCTGACCCTCCTGCCGTCCGGCGCATCGCCGCCGATGCTGTCCGGGTCCATCCTGCACCTTACCTCTACGATCCTTCCATCCTCCTTTATGACGTCCGTGCAGGTGACGAGACATGCGTATCTGAGCCTGACCTCTCTCCCGGGAGCAAGTCTGAAGAACTTCCTGGGAGGGTCCTCCATGAAATCGCTTTCCTCTATGTAGACCACTCTCGAAAAGGGAACCTTCCTGCTGCCGACCGATGGGTCCTCCGGATTGTTGATGGCTTCCACCTCCAATATCCCCTCCTCCGGAAAGTTCTCGATCACGAGCCTCAACGGCCGGAGCACTCCCATGAACCTCGGCGCCGTCCTGTTCAGGTCCTCCCGAATGCAGTATTCGAGGAAGTCGATGTCGATGGTGCTGTTCACCTTTGCGATGCCTATGCGCTTGCAGAAGGTCCGTATTGCTGAGGGCGGATAACCCCGTCTCTTCATCCCGCTTATAGTGGGAAGGCGCGGATCGTCCCAACCGGAAACGTGCCCACCCTGGACGAGCTGCAAGAGCATCCTCTTGCTCATTACCGTATATGTCAAGTTCAGACGGGCGAACTCTATCTGCTGGGGGCGGTAGGTCCCGAGGGCCTCCAGGAACCAGTCGTACAGGGGTCTGTGGTTCTCGAACTCCAGGGTGCACAGGGAATGGGTTATTCCCTCTATCGAATCCTCGAGGCCGTGGGCCCAGTCGTACATTGGGTAGATGCACCATGCGTCCCCGGTCCTGTGATGTGACGAGTGGAGAATGCGGTACATCACCGGGTCCCGCATATTCATGTTCGGGTGGGTCATATCTATCTTTGCGCGAAGAACCTTCTCCCCGTCGGCGAACTCGCCGGAGCGCATCCGGCGGAACAGGTCGAGGTTTTCCCCCGGGGACCTGTCCCGGTACGGGCTGTTCCTTCCCGGAGCGGTCAGGGTACCCCTGTACTGGCTGATCTCATCGGCCGACAGGTCGTCCACGTAAGCGTTCCCGGTCCCTATTAGCTGTTCCGCATACTCGTACATCTGCGGGAAGAAATCCGAGCCGAACAGCAGCCGGTCCTCCCAGTCGAATCCCAACCAGCGAACGTTATCCATGATGGATCGTACGTATTCCTCCTCCTCCTTGGTGGGATTGGTGTCGTCGAAGCGCAGGTTGCACTTTCCACCGTATTCCTCGGCGATCCCGAAATTGAGACATATGGATTTGGCATGACCTATGTGCAGGTATCCGTTGGGCTCGGGAGGGAACCTGGTATGCACCCTTCCCTGATATTTGCCCGTCCGGATGTCCTCATTGATTATTTCCCGAATGAAATCCGTGCCCTCTTTCTCTTCCCCATCCATGTCGTTCACCTGTGCTGATTCTGTGAATTCATTTCATCGTTTGTATGCTATCGAGGCGATGTAATTATATTCATAGTCATTAATAATTTGCGTATTGTCCGGTGAAAGGCGAGAATGGATAAAAAACGTGTTGATAATGCGGCATCGATACAAATAAAATAGAGTAGCCCCGGCCAGATTTGAACTGACGCCAAGAGATCCAGAGTCTCTGATGCTACCGCTACACCACGGGGCTGTAAGGATTTCAGAACAACTCCCGATACCGAAAACCCGATATATATTTTTTGCAGAACGGTTTTCCGGGTGAGAATGATAGAAACCCGGTTTCGTTTTGGAAGAACCATGCTATTCGGGAGACCCGTTCTCAAGATATTCGAATATGCGGTCTGATATCGAAGAACTATACTTAATTTAAAATAATACGTGGCATATTACGAGCCAAGAGGGATTCCAGACCCTTGTTTTCAGAAAGATAAATGATATGTAAATGGGAACTTGCGAGGTCTCATGATGACCGAACTGAAAACAACCGGACATGGCGTGCAGCCCCCCTTTCTGAAGAAGGTCATTCACAAATTCGAAAACCTTGTACGAGAACTGTCCGGTCAGAACGGCAGCCTGACCGGGATGGACTATTTCTACAAGGCGGCAAAGGGGCTCTATGACGAACGCGTCAAGGAGATCGAATCGCTCAAAGCCTCCGGAACCAAGATCGTGGGCGTTCTCTGCAACTTCGTTCCGGAGGAGCTGGTATATGCTGCGGGAGCGGTGCCCATAAGGATATGCGCCGGTCTTCAGGATACCATACTGACATCCGAGGAGATACTTCCCCGAAACTTCTGTCCGCTCATCAAATCCTCTCTTGGTTTCGCCCTGGAAAGATCCCCTCATTTCGAGCTGGCCGACGTGATTATCATTCCCACCACCTGCGACGGCAAGAAGAAACTCTCCGAGATACTCGGTACGATGAAACCCACCTGGACGCTGGAGGTTCCCCACACCATGGAAACCCCCCAGGCGAGGGAGCTCTGGCTCACCGAGCTGGGATTGCTGAGAACCCAGTTAGAGAAGCTCACCGGTAAAAGGATTCAAAAGAAGAGGCTCCGCCGTGAGATCGAGAAGGCCAATGCCAAGAGAGCCGCACTGCGAAGATTCTACGAACTGAGGAAGCGCGCACCACCTCCCATCTGGGGAAGGGATGCACTGCTCGTGACCAACCTCTGCTTCTTCGACGATTCCGAGAGGTGGACCCGGCACGTCGAGCAGTTGTGCGACGAGCTCGAGAAGAAGGGGCCTGTGACCGATGGTTCGAACCCCCGCATATTTCTCACGGGATGTCCCACGGTGGTACCAACCTGGAAGATACCACTACTCCTGGAGGAATCCGGCGGGATCATAGTCGGCGACGACATCTGCACCGGATCAAAGGGACTCTGGGATCCCGTGGAGGTCAGTCACTGGGGCTGGAGCGACATGCTCATCGGCCTGGCTGACAGGTATCTCATGAACACCTGTGCATGTTTCACCCCCAACATGGCCCGGATGGACCGCCTCCTGCGTTATCTCGCGGATTTCAACGTAGAGGGCGTAATATACTATACGTTGATGGCATGTCACATATACGGCATGGAAATATATCGAATTGAGAACGCCCTGAAGAAAAAGAACATACCCCTGCTCAAGATAGAGACGGATTACAGCCAGGAGGACGTGGAGCAGATCCGTACGAGGATGGAGGCCTTCATTGAGATGATCAGTGCCAGGAAAGGCATTGGAATGCTCGCTACCAGCTCAATGTCGAAGGGAGCAGGGAAGCCCCCGAGGACCGGCGTCAAGAGAGGACCGCCGGGCCCGCCATCCGGGGCAGCCGCAGTTTCCTTTGGCACGAAGAATGCTCCCCTGAAGCGGGGACCGCCCGGACCTCCACCCGCAAAAGCCCTTTCAACGGGGGCTGAAAACGATCCGAAGAAACGGGGGCCTCCCGGCCCACCTCCGAAGACCGCTTCATCTTCACTGCCATCCCAGGGTAAGTCGGTGGAAACGAGGGGGCCGTTGAGACAGCAGATACATTCTCCCCCCGGAGAGGAGATCAAGGGGCCGCTTCGTGAAAAGAAGTTATCGCCACCCGGGGAAGGGGGGAATGTGCCTCTGCGTGAACAGAAGTTATCGCCACCAGGGGAAGGTGGCAAGATACCGCTTCGCGACCGTAAGTTATCCCCTCCAGGTACGAAACAGGGCGGCCGAATCGGGGATAGAAAGCTCACTGAGCCGGGTGAGAACGAAGATTGAAATTTCGTAAGGGGATAGACGCAGATATCCATTATCCATTTAAACCTAGTCGATTGTCATTATGGCAGAGGGATCATGATAGGTATGTACGCAGTCGGGATCGACGTCGGTTCGCTGACCACGAAGACGGTCATCCTCAATGGCGGCAGAATGCTGGCATATGATGTTCGGGAAACCGGTCTTTTCCCGAGAGACGCTGCAGCGGATTCTCTCGAGGAATGTCTGAACGGATGTAATATCAGCTACGGCGATCTGGGCTACATCGTAGCCACCGGGAACGGTCGGAACAGTCTCGAGTTCTGCAACACGACGAAATCCGAGATCATGTGCTTCGCAAAAGGCGCGGGATGCCTGAATCCGAAGACGGGGATCATAATCGATGCGGGAAGCCAGGGAATAAGGGTGATCGCCCTAGACGAGCACGGAGGCGTGGACAATTTCAGCACCAATGACAAGTGCTCGGCCGGTACGGGTTGTTTCCTGGATGCCATGGCGTATGCGCTGGAGGTGGGGCTTGATGACCTTGGCGAGTTGTCCCAATGCTCGGAGAAGCCAACCCAGATGAGCACCAAGTGTACCATCTTCGCCGAATCCGAGGTTGTGTCCCTGGTGGCGCGGGGACGTAAAAAGGAGGATATCATAGCGGGTCTCAATCGCTCGGTGGCGAAAAAGGTGTTTGGAATGGTGAAACGCTACACGATAAGGGGCGTGATAACATTCGCCGGCGGCGTTGCGAGGAACTCAGGTGTAAGAAGGGCTCTCGAGGAGGAGCTCGGCATCACGGTATTCGTACCCGGGGAACCGCAGATAGTGGGAGCTCTGGGCGCGGCGCTCTTTGCGCCGTCAAGGGAGGGAAGGTGAGGAGCGTATGGTAACCACGGCCGGAATAGACCTGGGCTCGACCTACGTCAAGGCGGCGGTGCTCCAGAATGAAAAGCGGGTCGGACACGGGATCATGCCCACCGGAGCGTATCCCGACAAATCCGCCATGAGGGCCCTTGCGACGGCGTTGAAAATGGCGCGACTGCGTCTGGAGGATATCGATTACGCGGTATCAACGGGATACGGGCGGCGAATTGCCAGGATAGCGAACCAGACCATAAGCGAGATAAGCGCCAATGCCAGGGGCTCCAAGTGGCTGGGAAGGGAAAAGGGGATACGCACCATCATCGATATAGGCGGCCAGGATACGAAGGTCATATCCCTGGATGACGAATGCAACATACTCAATTTCGCCATGAACGACAAGTGTGCCGCCGGGACCGGCCGGTTCCTGGAGATACTCGCCAAGGTGCTGGACGTTCCCCTGGATGACATGGGGAGGCTGTCCCTGAGCGCTGAAAGGCCGGTGGAGATCACCACCACCTGCCTGGTATTCGCGAAATCCGAGGTGGCGTCCCTTATCGCCCAGGGACACGGCAAGGAGGACATTATCGCCGGTATCCACCGGGCCGTTGCCAGGAGGCTCCTGGTGATGGCCAGGGGAGTTGGTGTTCGGCGCGAGGTGTTCTTCGACGGAGGCCCGGCGAGGAATATCGGAATGATCAGGACCCTCGAGGGAGAGCTGGGTTTCAGATTGTGCGTACCCGACGAGCCACAGGTGGTCACTGCAACGGGTGCTGCACTGATCGCCCAGGAGATACTATCATCCCAGATATAGATGATGAGGCTACTATGAAATTATGAACGGTGTGAGTGATGAAATATATGAAAAAGACCGTGATATGCGTAATAATTATAACACTCATCGTCGGCGCATGGGGTTTCCGGATGCCAACGGTCCGGGCAAGTCAGGGAGCCTATGTCGGAGGCCACGTACAGGCGGGGATCTGGGACCATATCAATGAGAGATCGCAGCCGGAGAAAGCACTGCTCCTGGAGATGGACGGAGAGCAGTGGGAGGCCACGGTGGCGGTGAGTGCCACCGTTGCGTTCATTGACCGCACCCTGAGAACCCCCATATTCTTCCACGACGGGACCAACACCAGCCTCATCGACATACCGCACGACACCAGGACGGTAAGATCATTTGGGAGCGATGCAGCCGCGGCCACGGCAGCCATGGCCACCACATACTGGTCAAAAGCTGAGATCGCCGTCGTCACCGATACCTATGAACATGCGCTGTGGTCGGTTCCCGTTGCGAGCTTTCTTTCCGCACCCATCCTCATAGACCCGTCGCCCTCGACCCTCGCCACGTTGGGAACGAAATGCGTCATAGCCGTCGGAAATCCGGATGTGGAGGCCGAAGAGATCGTGAAATTGAGCGCCAAGGAGGACTTATGGAAGTTCCAGCTGGAGCTCTTCGATACCAGGGGCCAGGTGTGCGATTACGTGATAATGACCAATCCCCACGATACGGACGATGAAATTGACATCAACATCAAATGGTCCAGGCTCTCCATGGCCGCAGCGCCTCTGGCAGCGTACAGGAGGGCTCTTGTCCAGACCGGGGACTGGACGGCGGACAAATCCAAGATCGAGATGATGGAGAAGGCGAACCAGAAGGATGATGCACTCTACGCCGAGATGAAGGGGAGCTTCGGGAAGGTGAAGCAGGATTCCTACGATGCTGAAAAATTCCTCATGGATCACGGACACGAGCCCGAATACCTGGCCGTGGTGGGCGGCCCTTACTCCGTACCGAACTACTTCTACGATATTCATGTGGATTACGTTTTTCCGTTACCCAGCCCCCAGAAGACGGTTTATCCCTCTTCCATCGGTGCATACGCCACGCTCCAGGAGTCGGTGGTGGATGATGAATACACGAAGGAGGACCTGGCTGCGGGCAGGATAATGGCTTCAAGCGTATTCGACGCCGGCAAACAGGTGATGAACACGATATTCTACCGGGAGTTCATTCCCGGCGGCCTCTACGGTTCCGTGGCGCCCTCGAACTGGCAGAGAACGGCCAGCATAATCGACGGCCACAGGCTCAATCAACCGGAGGATTATCCCAACGGTCTTCTGTGGGACCCGGAGGTCCCCTATCATCCGTCGCATTACGTGATGGGCATATTCGAGAATGCCTCCTTCGATACGGAATACTACCTGGTCAGAAACGAGAGCGACCCCTACGATACGAACAAGACCGTATTCGAGTACATGGACATCGTTACCGGCTCATCCCTCTTTCAATTCCTCCCGCACGGGGGAAGCACCTATCTCAGGATCGAGGTGGGAGTGGACCCGGTGACCAAGGAGGAGAGATCGGTCAATCTCAGATCGAGCGACGTGTGGAAACTGAATTTCAAGGCACCCACCATCTGCTATGCCACATGCTGCAAGAGCGCGAACCCGTTCATGCTCGATGCAGGAAAGAAGACCTCGGACTTCATGGTGGCGGCCTTCGTCCATGCGGGATGTGCCGCCTTCATCGGAACCCCGGAGATCCAGTCGACCTGCTTCTGGGACGAGGCCCCCTTCGGCGTATCCACGGAACAGAACATTCTCGCATGGCAGAAGGTACTGGGATCGAACATGCCCCTGGGCAAGGCCCTCGGGGAAGCGAAATGGGAGGCTTACCTGTGGGCCCGGGAAAAATGGCCAGCCAAGGCTGGAAGCGACGCCACCTTCGACGTGGACTGCATGACCTACAATCTATTCGGCGATCCCGCCCTGGAGCCCTACAAACCCGATACCCCCTTCGCGACCCAGCCCCGGTTCGAATTCGGGCCGCATTACGATGAACCGGTATCGGGGGAGTTCTTCGACGTATCCATAAAGGTAATCGACCCGGAGACGGGAGCGGCCATTGAGGGAGCCACCATAACGGTGGAGTTCGATGGACAGACGAGGACGGGCGGGGATGTAAGATTCACCGCCCCCGAGAAAGCCGGCGACTACAGGATGGAGATAACGGTTGAAAAGGCGGGCTACGAAGATATCACCGCCAGATACTGGCTCCACGTGAAGGACGGGGGAAATGACGGCGGGATGCTCATATGGATTATCGTGATGATAGTAGTGATGATAGTAATCATACTTATCATCGTCCTCTCCCGCAGATCCGGGAAGGAGAACGATGAAGATACTGAACGGGGTTTGAATGAGGCTTCGGAAGAAATATGAACCGTTATTCCAATAACAAGGTGTGAATATGGGGATGCATGGAAGTGCAAGGGACGTAGTTTTCCACATACTGGCAGCCGTCCTTCTGCTCCTTCTATTATTTCAGATAACGGATCCCTACTGGCATGACAACACCGTTCGTATCCCCACATCTGCCGTCACTTCCCCCCTGACGAGCAGCGAGCCCAGCGGCGATAACAGCCATGGACACGGAGAACTGTTCGTTGCCAATCCCACCCTGGTCACCCGGGAAGAGGCGGGAGACATCGACCTGAGCGGTTCCTCCACAAGGACCCTCGACGGGGATGTGATAATCGGCAACGTAACCCTCACAGGCGAAGCGGTACTATACATCGACAACGCCCATGTGGATATCTGTGGTACGATAACCATCTCCTCGGAGGCGATGCTGAGAATAACCAATTCCGAGGTCTGCATCCTGTCACCGGACCTGACACGGGATACCTCGCTTATCAACATCACCGGCTCCGGGAAGCTGGTCATAGGCAGTTCGACGGTGACGATCGAGCCGTATCCCTTCGATCCCCTGACGCTCGATGATCCTGATTCATGGCTCAGCGAACACGGCTCCTACACCCCCTTCATATTCACCGACGAGCACGCGGAGGTGATCATAGCGGACGGGACCAATTTCACGGTTTTTCTTCCGTCGAAGGTGGTCCCGGAATACCTGAAGGACCAGCAGTACGTCACCGCGGGAACCATACTCCTTGCGGGAAGATCCTCCTGGTCGGTGAGCGATTCGGACCTCAACGGGTATCTGTACACCTATCTGGACAGGCAGAACGTATCCCACGCCTCGCGGTGGTTCTGGCTGAGCATGCAGGGTGAGAGCCATTTCACGCTCAAGGATTCCGCTGCGGAGCTGAGGAGGTGCACCCCCGACCGAAAGACCATATTCAAACCGACCCAGGGATCCATGGAGCTTCTGGGATCGAGCGTGGTCGGGGAGGTGCTAGTGGAGACCGTGTCCGAGATGACGATAGCCAACACATCCTTTGACATACCCGACATTCCCGGCATCACCGACGAGCTGGACTATCCGATCAAGATAAACGATCATACGGTCTCGACATTGGCGGACAGCATCGTGAAAGGTCACATGGAAATAGGCTGGTCCTCCGCCGTTTACGGATATGGCAAGGCATCTCCGCACGTCGATCTCACAAGATGTAACATATATGGAAATATCTCCGTTTGCACGTCCGCCAGCATATCTATTGTGGATACCGATGTGAGTGGCGGCATAACCATATCCGACAACGTCAGCATGGCGGTGGATTCGTCCAGGCTTTCCTGCCTCGATATATGGATGGGACATCACAAGGTACTCTGGGAGATGGCCGAGAACGTGAAGATATCGCTGGAGGATTCTGAGCTCGAAAACCTGCGTGTTCTGCCGAAAACGTCTCCGCCGTATCCCGAATCGATCATAGAGGCGGCCAGAGAGCTTCCCCTGAACGTAACCCTGACCCTGGAAGGATCCAGGCTGAAGAAGTTGAATCTGTCCGCAAATTCATCGCTCCTCCTGAACCTCTTCAACGGATCAAGGATCAACGATTTCATATCCCCCGAGCTCGGGGTATACGAGGCAACGGTCATCAATGCATCCATTCCTAGGGTGGATTCGAAAGACGTGACCATCCATGTTCTGAAAAGACTGGATTTCTCCCTGGAGCTAAACGAACGACCCCTGGCCGATGGCCGGATCGTGCTGTATTACGATGATGAGGAAGTGATGAACCTGACCACCGGTGAGGATGGTAACGTCTCCGCCTTCGTCTATTTCCAGCGAACGGATAATTCCAGCACCGTGACCTGGGACCATTACTATCGTGTGGAGCTGGATTATCTCAACTTTCGCAAGTCCAGAAACATCCTCCTTGAGGAAACCCAGTGGTATTACCGCATCGAGCATAACTGGGAGGATCGTATCGGCCCGCAGATAACGGAGATAGGCCATGCACCCCGCTCGTGGAACGCTATGAAATCCGTGTTCGTACGGGCCACGGTCACGGACGGCGAGGTGGCCGTGATCCGGAACGTCACTGTGATGTACAGCGTAGACGGAGGTTCCTGGAGATCCGTCGAGATGATGTCAAAGGGAGATTCCCGCTACGAATGCAGCCTTCCGGGACAATGGTTCGGAAAGGAGGTGGAATATTACGTCGTCGCCTATGACGGCATCGGCAATAGCAACGTCAGCCCCACCAGGTCCTTCCAGGTCGGGGGAGAGCATCTGAGGTTGTGTCTGTTATCCATAATCGCACTGTTCGTTGCCATCGTTGCCATAATGGGGCTCAAGCATTGGCGCCGCAGAAAGATCATGAGGTATGCCAAGAGGAGGGCGGGACGATGAGGCCGTTCTCGTTATTTGCGATTTTTCTGATAGTATTGTTATTCTGTCCCGGTTTTTTCGCATCCCCCGCAAAGGGAGCCTCCCAGGATGCCAAACTGGACGAGGTCAGGTTATCGGCCAATCCGAAGGTCATCGGCATCGGCGGGAAAGTAACCCTTCAGGCTGCCGTCTATTTCTACGGGGGCTGCTGCTATCATCTGTGGGCCTACGACGTCAGCGTGAACATCTCGATCCCGGAAGATATGGAACTGATCGACGGCCCCGTTCCGGAAGGGTACGCCGTGGTCGATGCCTTTCCGGGTGGCGAGCCCGAAATTCGGGTATTCCGATGGACCGTCAGGTCCATGATCCCGGGTACCTATGTCGTGAACGTGACCGTGAACACCAGGAACTGCGGCAGCATGAACGGAAGTTGTGAACTGAAGGTCGTCCAGGGCTGTGCCATATCCGAGCCCGTGGAATACCTCTCCTCCTCGGGGGACACCCTCATATCCGTCTCGGCCGAGAGCTTCATCGAGGGAACGGTGGTAGATCATCTGGAATTGTATTATCTGGTAGTTGACGGGCTCCCGGAGGATGGAGATATCGATGCCGTGGCGGATAACGGAACCGTCCTTCTGGACGGGAGCATCGATCCCGGTGGGGAACTCCCGCTGGATCCCGTGGGTCATATCGATGGCAGCTGGCGGGGATCCATACCGGATCAGGGAAGGGACGGAGGCGTTCTGTACTGGCTGGTCGCCACGGACAATCACGGGAAGATGACGACCTCCCCCGTCTACTCCTACGAGGTGGAGGACGAAGAGCGCACATACTCGGTTACCAACTGGACTTTCATCATACTGGCAGTCACGGCACTGCTTGGAAACGTGCTACTGATCGGGCTGTACGTACGACGGGAAGCATCCAGGCGCGGGTGGGGACGTGACGGCTTTCTCGTGCTGGGAATGACCAGGGTACCCGGTGTACTTTCCGATCTGGAGGGTACGAACGTCCCGGAATCCAGGATGCGAAAGCTGCGGAACATCCGTTTGTTTATAGGGATCGCCCTGGCGGCCATTGCCATTGCCATGGTGGTCTGGGCCATAATGAGCGGGAGATTCGAAGAACTTGTTACACATATCGAGGAAGGGAAGTAGGGGCTGGGATCTGATAAAAAATGGAGAATGCAGCGTGAGCGGAAAGAAGAGCACGGGGCCGTCCGAGGCCAAGGGCGGATCGAGGTTCACGGTACGTCGAGTCAGATATCTGCGCATCGTGGTCCAGGTCCTTCTGGTGATCGTGCTCAACCTCACCGTCATCGGCAATATTATGTTATCACCATTCCTTCCGATACTGAGACTGGACCTTCCCTGGCTGCCCAGGGGGGAGCTGCACCTCTGCCCGCTCTCGACCATCCAGAGGGGACTAGGCCATGCCTGGAGCTTCGGTCTGTTCCTGCTGGTCCTGGGCGTGATGACCGTCATTTGCCTTCTCGTCGGAAGGGCCCTGTGCGCCTGGGCCTGTCCCTTCGGATTGTTCCAAGATATGATAACGAGGTTACGCGCCGTATTCAAACTAGGTCCCAGGGAGCTCGGCCTCAAGACGCATCAGAAGCTGGGTTCGGTCCGTTTCGCCCTGCTGTTCACTGTCATCCTACTGTCGCTCAGCATGACCATCTCCTACCTCGTTTACGAGCCGGCCGGTGAGCAGTACGTATCTCACTTCCCCGCTGGAACCACCAGGGTGGCACCGTACTGCAGCGGATGCCCCACGCCGACCCTGTACTACACGGTCACGGTCTTCCAGACGGGGGATCTTCAGTTCTCCGATCCCACGCATTATCTCATGTGGGGGGTGCTCTTCGTTTTCATCATTGGCGCATTCCTGATACCCAGGTTCTGGTGCAGGTATTTCTGTCCGGTGGGCGCTATGAGCTCATGCTTCAACTCCGTGAGCGTTCTTAAGATTCACAAGGACATCCCCAAGTGTACCAAGTGCAACTACTGCGTGAGCAACTGCCCCATGAGGGTCCAGGATATTCGCGATGAGGACGAGGATTCCCGTGTATCGAGCTGGGATTGCACGTTCTGCCTCGAATGCGTGGAAAAATGTCCCGAAAAGGCCCTGAGCCTTCGATTTGGAGGGAAGACCATCTACAGGGGCGGCCGGGAGTGGTGGGCAAGGCTCGGAAAGAAATGAAATGCGACCTATTTAATAGTAAATCCACATAACGGCGTTATAAAAAATTTTTCCATAAAAAAGGTTATATAATGTCAATTAGATTTGTTCAAGACTAGTTGATATTATCAAAATAAATCGAGCTTGATGAAGTAAGAGAGGGATATTCATGAGGAGCCGAACGGTCATAGTAATCCTGTTATTGCTCATAGGTGCCCTGAGCGCCTTAAACTTCGCATCGGAACGTGCCCAGGCGTGCTACACACAGCGCACCACGGTGAATCCCGGTGGCGATCAGACCATAGACGACGGTCATATATATGCCGAGCAGGACATCACCGAGCTCGGCGGGTCGGTGACGTATACCATCGTTATCAGCTACTCTCCCGGCTGTGGGAGGGAGTATGATTTCACATTTCACAAGGGGAATGCCGCCTCGGGCTGGAGCATCGCACTGAAGGACTCCCAGGGGGCCGATCTCGATGGCGTTATGAAACGCTTCTCCATGTCGGGCTCATTTACCATGTACTACACCGTGACGGCGGTCTCCGCTCCCAACGGCGCTGTACTGGAGAGCGTACCCTGGGTTTTCTCCGAGGATTACATCAACGAGCAGAACACCGTTCACATCCATACCAAGACGACGGTGAACATACCCAACACCGCACCGGACATCCAGCTGCTAACCCCCAACGGAGGGGAGAGATGGCGCGGGATCAGCAACGTGACCTGGACCGCCACAGACGAGGAGGATGACGACGGGACCCTCGATGTGACCCTGAGATACAGCATCAACAGCGGACGAGACTGGACCCTCATCGAGAGAAACCTGCCGAACACCGGGAAATACATCTGGGATACGAGGTATGTTCCCGACGGCACCAATTACAAGGTTCAGCTCGTGGTCCGGGACCGGTTCAACGCCGCCGGTTTCGACGAGTCCGACTCCCCGTTCGTGGTGGATAATGTGAATCCCGTCAGCGTGGTGGTCAGTTCACCCTCCGCCGGAGTGACCTGGTTCTCCACCAAGACCATCGCCTGGAGCGCCATCGACAGCAAGGAGGGCGATTGTAACCTGGAGGTCACCTTACAGTACGGCAACGGCAGGGACCCTAACTGGGAAAATATCGCAACGGAGGAGGAGAACGACGGCGTTTACGAATGGGATACCAGCGAGGTGGAGGACGGCGACGATTACCGCATCAGGGTCTATGCGGTGAACTGCTGGGACTGGAGGGCACAGGACATAACGGACGAGTTCATCATCAACAACAACGATTACCTGGACACCGACGGGGATGGGTATGCGGACTGCGACGATGCCTTCCCCACCGATCCCGACGAATGGCTGGACAGCGACGGGGACCTTATCGGTAACAACGCCGACCCGGATGACGACAACGACGGCTACACCGACGAGGAGGAGCTCAACAGGGATTCGAATCCCCTGGACCCGGATTCCATGCCCGATTTCGATGGTGACGGTATCGACGACCGAAACGATCCCGATAACGATAACGACGGCTTCGACGACCTGGTGGAGAAGGAACTGGGAAGGGATCATCTCGATGGTGATGATTTTCCGCAATCGATGATAAACCTGGTCCTGGACTGCCCCTGCGACATGCTCATTACGGATTCCAGGGAGAACCGGCTGGGCTATGTCGGCGGCTACTTCTACGACGAGATAGCCGGCGGGATACTGGTCAGCGACGAGGATCTCGTGGAGACATACGCCATATACGATCCGGATGACCTGAAGTACACCGTCATAGGAATGGGAGACGGTCAGTACGACCTCATGATCGAATACATCTGCGGAGACGACACGAAGCTCGTGGAGGCCCGTACCATCTCGATATCCCTGGGGGAGAGGAACCGGTACACAGTCGATTGGGACAAGGTGGGTGAGGACGAAGGGGATGCGATAACGCTCGAGATCGACTCGGACGGCGATTCATACTACGACCTGACCATCGAGATGGACAGTCCCATCACAATGGACGACCTCCGGGATACCGACGGGGACGGGAAGATCGACCGCCTGGACGCGGATGACGACAACGACGGATATTCCGACAGGGTGGAGGTCGCTGAGGACTCCGACCCTCTGGCAGATACATCGATACCCGACGATCTCGACGGGGATCTCATACCGGATACCACCGATGAGGACATGGACGGCGACGGTGTTTACAACGACTTCGATGCCTACCCCGAGGACGAGATGAGATGGGAGGTGGAGGATACGCTGCCCGATACCCCGAAGGGGGGTACGACGGATTCGGAGAGCAAGTCCCAGGAGGGGGCCGTGGGCATGGGCCACGTGGGCTCCATGGACACGGCGTATCTCATTCTCATCATCATCGTGGGCATAATATTCCTCATCAACGCCGGGTTGATATTCGTGGTCAAGAAGAAGTTGGGGGGGCGGCCCGAGGATGGGACGGAAGTGGAACCCTACGATGGAAGGGTAGTACCCGAGTAGAAGCCGGGGATTGCTGCCGACCCGACAGAGAACCTCTGCCTTTCATTGAAATATAGTAGATTTTGTCGTTTTAATAGGGTATGGTTTGCAGTAGTCAGGATATTTTCTTTTCCTATCCACGAGAGGGGGCTTTCCGTTGTATCTACGATAAACAATACATGATTGGAAATACATAAATATGTGTCCGCGCATATTATTATGTGGTGAAAGCAATGGCAACGATGACATTGGCCATACCCGAGGATCTGCATGTTCTGATAAAAAAGCACAATCAGATCAAGTGGAGCGAGATAGCTCGCCGTGCAATGTGGGATTATGCCCGAAAGTTGGAAATAATGGACCGATTAACGATAGACAGCGAATTGACAGAAGAAGATGTCATGGAGTTGGACAAGGTAATCAAAAAAGGTTTGGCAAAACACTACCAGGGGAACTGAAACGTGAGAATCGTAGTGGATTCCAACCGAATTATCGCAGGTCTGATACGTGATTCTGCAACCCGCAGGATACTTCTATATCCGGAATTGGATTTCTATGCGCCCGATCACCTTTTAATGGAAGTAGATAAATACAAACACATGATCATGAAAAAGGGAAAAATATCTGAATCAACATTTGAAATCCTATTTGGTATGATACAAGAACGATTGGATGTGATTCCCCAGGAAGAGATTCGTGGTAACTTAAAAAGAGCCAGAGAAATAATCGCCCATATTGATCCCGATGATGTTCCATTCATAGCATTGGCGTTATATCTCAAATCGGATGGGATTTGGACAGAAGACCGTGACTTTTTCGAACAGAATGAAATCCCAATATAAACGACGAGTGACTTGTTAGAAATCATGGGTTCTCAGACAGTGATATAATGGAAAGAAGGTAAAAATTTCGTTATGACCCCTGTTATGTTGGACTCCGTTGCGATTTTTATACCTTAAGGCACATGCATTCTTCAATTGTTGAATGAGCGGGGAACCAATTAAGCAGCGATCCTGACTAAACGAAATCCAGACATATCAGTGGATTCATCTGGCTTACCAACGGCACGAACAAAGAATCGACAGAAGCTGGAGGTAGCGTCCCAGTAACCACCGCGAAGTACACGCTTTTCACCTGAATCGGGCCCTTGAGTTACCGAAGCGACCAAGGAGTCAATTATCCTGTTAAACCCAAACCAATCGCTTCCTGATTCCGCACAACTACCCCCCTTCCCACAGTCCAATGCCACATCACCAGGAGGGCAAACTCTGCTCCGTACTTCCAGGCTCACCTTCTCCATCCTCTACCTCTCCCTCCGTCAAAGGCGTTTCCAATGCACCGCTCACCTGCTCCCCGCCTGGAATCCCACCCTGCTCCGGTGCCACGGCCTGAGTTACAGGAACGCCCTGATCCGCTGTGACGGCTTGAGTAACGGGAACGCCCTGATTCGCTGCAACGGCCTGAGTTACGGGAGCCCCCTGTTCCACGCTCCCCGTCTCAGCCTGCCCCGCTACGGTGGTCTCCCCCTCCTCTGCATTCACGTAGCTCTGGCAGGGTTCGCACCAGTAGCATTCGTACTCCGGATAGTATTCCGAGTGCTGCCCGCAGTTCGGGCACAGGGGCGTGGCGGCGGGAGGGAGTGCTTCCTGCTGCCCGGGAGCTCCCTGCAGCTGCATGTACTGTTCTGGGTCTTCCCGGACCAGCTCGGCGTCGACGACCTCCTGGCCCACCATGTATTGATCGGAGTATCCCGCCTCTTCCGCACCTGGGGCGGACGGAGGGATGTATTCCTGCTCCGGTGTAGAAATGGCCTCGGTGTGAACCGCGGGCCCTGTATCCGGCGCGGGGCCAGCAGCGGCGCTCTCCTCCTCCTTTTCTCGCACCCCTGACTTCTTGGACTTGGTGACCAGGAGGAAGATGAGAAAGACCATCATTACAAGACCGATTATCCCCAGAATGACGAGTATTACCACCCAGGCGGGAGTTCCCTCCTCCACGGACGTGGCTACACCGCCCTTCTCGCTGACGATCATGCTGAATCCGGTCTTGTCCGAGTTTCCGGCCTCGTCGGTGACCAGCAGGGTGATATTGTACCTCCCGGCCTTGTCGAAGGTATGCTCCACGACGCTTCCTTTCAGTTTTGTTTCCTTCAGGCCCTGGAGGATCGTCCATTCATAGCTCTTTATTCCAACGTCGTCGGTGCTCGCGTTGGCATCGAACGCGACCGTCCCGCCCACCTCTATCTCGTACCTCCCGCCGGTCTTCACCTGGGTACCGGCGATGGAGGCGTCGGCCACCGGCGCGACCACATCCTTGACCTCGTTCACCGTGACGGACAGATTGTCGGAACCGATATTCCCCGCCTCGTCGCTGATGGTGAGGGTCACAACGTACTCTCCCGGATCCTGGAAGGTGTAATTGACCTCGACGCCGTGAAGCGTCGTCATCTTGCTGCCGTATTCCACCGTCCAGATATAATCCGTTATGCCCACGTTGTCCCTGCTCTCGCTGCCGTTGAACACCAGCGTACCTCCCACCTCAAGTTCCTCGTCGGGTCCGGCTCTGGCCTCGGGAAGCGCGGTATCGAGGACGGTCACCACGAGAACGTCCGTGTGGCAGTTCCCCTCCGAATCGCTCACGTTCAGGGTCACCTCGTAGATGCCGGCCAGATCGAATTTGAAGGTCGCATCGTCCCCGTCCAGTATCTCCTCGTCATCGTCGTATAAAAAGATCCAGGTGAAGGATACGATTCCCACGTCGTCCTGGCTTTCGGTACCGTCGAAGGTCACCGTATCACCCTGGTCCACGGTGACGTCATCACCGGCCTTGGCGGTGGGGAGCGTCGTATCCTCTACGATGACCATAAGGGTGTCCGTATCCCCGTTCCCGGCTTCGTCCGTCACGTTAAGCGTGACGGTATAGGTTCCGGCCACCATGAAGGTGAAGGACGGTGTAACGCCTCCCAGCTTCTTCGCCTTCCCGTCATATGCGAAACACCATTCGTAATCCTCGATGCCTATGTTGTCCGTGCACGACGAACCATCGAATGCAACCGGGATTCCCTGGCCGACGGTCTGGTCGTTTCCCGCCTTCGCATCGGGTGCTATTATATCCTCCACTTCGAGGTGTACGCCGGAGTCGGAGGTGTCAAGACGGTTATCCGAGTAATCTATCCCGTAAAAGTGGTAATCCAGCACAGTTGCATTGATGGGAACGTCGATGGACGCGCTCCAGATGTCGCCTCCCCCGTACTGCATTCCCTTGGACGAGTAATCCACTGCATCGAAGCTGTAATTCACGTAGAGATGCCCGATATCGATATTGTCCACGACGATGGCCGACATGTGATAGCTCTCGCCGGTCTCCGGTGTTCCCGGCGTGTGACTGTTGAGGCTTGGCACATCGTTGTCCAGAACGTCCATATCAGGGCGGGACTCGTTCTCCCAGTTCCCCGCCTCGTCGGTGAAATTGAATGAATATTTCAGAACGGTGGCATCCGGCGGCACATCGATGCTCTTCGAATGTGTTCCGCCCGTCTCGCTCATCTCCCCGGCGGCATATCCGCTGCCAAAGGAGTATACAACGTAGGCCTCGTCCAATCCTCGGTTGTCGGAAGCGTTCATACGGAACGTGAAGGGATCGCCTGTGGTGGGTATGCCCGTGGTTCCATCATCGTCGAACACCGGTGCATTGTCATCCATCACCTGGACGGGGCCTATGTGCGCGCTCTCGTCATGGTTCCCGGACGTATCGTTGGCCCAGAAGTAGAAACTGAATGTCAGGGACGTATCGGGCATCACGAGGCTTATATACCATCGGTCCAGAGTGAAGTTCGATCCGCCAAGCGTCAGCTCCCTGTTCGGGCCCCCATCGAGGGAATAATGGAATTTGACCGTATCGATACCTTCATTATCGGTAATGTTCGTGTAGAAATAGACCTCCTCACCGGTGGTGAGCTTCTCGTGGTCGGGTTGCTCGAACTGGGGTGGTTCGACATCCACTGCCCGCACATCATTCGCGATCCAGTCACCTGACAGTAAAAGAGCTGAGAACATCATCAATACCGAAAT
The DNA here is from genome assembly GCA_964423515.1 of uncultured archaeon. GTDB lineage: Archaea > Thermoplasmatota > Penumbrarchaeia > JASLWR01 > JASLWR01 > CAYRFL01. The sequence goes on along the minus strand of CAYRFL010000037.1, from coordinate 17,775 downwards.
GCCGAGAACAGTTACCTTCATCTAAGAACCCCTCTTTTATGTTTAGAAGAACCAATGTCCTTCCCTTGTTCCATTCCTCATATTATGAGGATATTATAAGTATTTCCCCCAGCGATTCAACATTGGGAACTCAAGTTGTCCAATATGAACTCCCTCCCCTATTAACATCTGATGTGCCCGATGGAGACAATAATCCCAAAACAATTTTAACGGACTACCGGTATCCCCTCAAAAACCCAATAATATCGGTGATAAAATGCATTTTATTCCCAATCTATGCTTCAAGGAAGGGATGCTCGAGGAGATGGGTCTTTCCAGCATGGAAGATCTCTTCACGGATATCCCTCGGGACATCAGATGCGAAGGTATCGCACTTCCCCCGGGCAAGAGCGAGATGGAGGTGGAAAGGGCCCTTGCCCGCATTCTCCAGGAGAACCGAGACCGTGGAAATGTGAATTCCTTCGTCGGAGCAGGAATATATGACCATTTCATACCTGCAGTGGTGGACTATCTCAGCGGAAGGAGCGAGCTGCTGACGAGCTACACACCGTACCAGGGCGAGATCAGCCAGGGTATGCTCCAGAGCCTCTTCGAATATCAGTCCTACGTGACCGAACTCACGGGAATGGACATGTCCAATTCCTCGCTCTATGACGCGGCCACCGCCGTAGGCGAGGCGGCCATCATGTGCCGGAACGTAACGAGGAAAAAGGAGTTCCTGGTGGCCTCCCCCATGACCCGCCGCAAGCGCTCCGTTCTCGATAATTACACGAAGCACCAGGGCATACGGATAAAGGACGTGCCCTACGATCACGGCTCCGGTAAATGCGACCCGGAAGCGATCAGGCAGGCCATCGACCGCGATACATGCGGCATCTACGTGGAGACACCGAACTTCTTCGGTATCTTCGAGGAGGAGGTGGAAGCCGTCTCCGAGGCTCTCGGTACGGGAAGAAAGAGGCCGCCTCTAGTGGTAGGCTACGACCTTCTGGCCTCGCCCCTGGTCAAGAATCCCGGGGAGATGGGCGCCGATATCGCCATTGGCGAGGTGCAGTTCGGCATTCCTCCATCGTACGGCGGGCCAACGGCGGGATACATGGCCTGCAACAGGGAGTACGTTCGCAAGATGCCTGGTCGGCTCATCGGTTATACCAGGGACAGGGAAGGTCGGGACTCATTCGTCATGACCCTTCAGACCAGGGAGCAGCACATTCGTCGACAGAGGGCCACCTCCAATATCTGCTCGAACGAGGCCCTGTGTGCAGTGCGGGCAGCCATGACGCTGGCCTGTCTGGGTCCCGGGGGCCTGCGTGAGATGAGCGTGGCAAACCTTGAAAATGCACATGCACTGGCGGAGGCGCTCTCCGATTTCGACATGATTCGATCCCCGCGTTTCCCGGGGAGCTACTTCAACGAATTCGTGGTCAGCATCGATGCCCATGGAACAGATCCAAAGGATATCCACCGGGCCCTTCTGGACAGGGGTACCGTCTTCGGGTATCCTCTGGCCGGTGACTTCCCCGAACTCGCGGACTCTTTCCTCCTCTGTGCCACCGAGACGAACACGCGGGACGAAATGGAAAAGCTCCTTTCGGACCTTCGAGCAGTGGGGGTGATATGATGGGATTCAGACAGGCTGTATACGATGAACCGATCATTTTCGAGCTTGGATGTTCCGAGAAACAGGCGGTATGCTTCGGGGGTCATTGTTCGTTGGACGATGCCTTGAAGAGACACATTCCCGATGGGATCCGCAGGAAGGGATCCGTTGAGATCCCGGGCCTCACCGAGGTGGAGGTTTCCAGGCATTATACCCGCCTTTCCCAGATGAACTGGGGGGTCGACAGCGGGATATACCCCCTGGGCTCGTGTACGATGAAGTACAATCCGAAGTTCTCGGAAAGGATCGCCTCGGATGGTAGGCTGACATCGACGCATCCGTTCTGGCCGGACGATTACGTGCAGGGAAATCTCCGGATGATCCACGAGCTCGAAGAAATGCTCTGCGAGCTGGGGGGGATAGATGCGGTCACGCTTCAGCCCGCCGCAGGGGCCCACGGTGAGTTCACGGGCCTTCTCATAGCCAGGGCCTTTCACGAAGCGAACGGAGAGGTGCGGGACGAGGTCATCCTGCCCGATACGGCCCACGGCACCAATCCCGCTAGCGGTGCCATGGCGGGGCTCAAGGTGATCGAGATCCCCTCCAAGGAGGACGGCTGCGTGGACCTCGAAGCCTTGAAGGCCGCCCTTTCGGAGAGAACTTGCGCATTCATGCTGACCAATCCCAACACGCTGGGCATTTTCGAGAGACAGGTACGGGAGATAGCGGAGCTGGTACACTCGTCCGGAGCCCTTCTGTACTACGACGGCGCCAATCTCAATGCCATCATGGGCAAGACCACCCCGGGAAAGATGGGGTTCGATATCGTTCACTTCAATCTCCACAAGACCTTTGCCACGCCCCACGGGGGTGGAGGGCCGGGAGCGGGCCCCATTGGGGTCCGAGCCGACCTGGCGAAATACCTGCCCACGCCCAGGATCGTGAAGGCAGAGAAGGACGGAAGGACGTTCTTCCACCTCGATCACGACATGCCCCGTTCCATAGGAAACATCCACGGATTCTACGGTAACTTCCTGGTCATGGTAAAGGCATACGTGTACATGCTGCTGTGCGGCGGGGACGGCCTACAGGAAGTGTCGGAGATGGCGGTACTCAATTCCAATTACATGCGATCGAAGCTGGAGGGCATCATTCCCCTCCCGTATCCCGGAATAAGGAAGCACGAGTTCGTCCTGAACGGAAGCGTTCTCAAGGAGAAGGGGGCCAGCACCCTCGATGCCGCAAAGTGGCTTCTGGACGAGGGGCTTCACGCCCCCACCATCTACTTCCCCCAGATATTCCACGAGGCGTTGATGATCGAACCCACGGAGACGGAGACGCTGGAGGAGATGGATCGCTTCATCGCAGCGGTGAAGAAGATAGTCAGGGCGGATGGAGAGGACCTTCGCAGCCGCCCCAGGAACACCTCCAGGGGCAGGCTGGACGAGACCTTCGCTGCCAAGAAGATGATATTCACGTACCGGGCGCTGAGGGAATGGCGGGAGAAAGAGGCAGAATGATCCCGGCCGGAGGCGGATGATTTCGACCGAACCGGATGGAGAGACAGCATGACCGAACTGAAGACTGAGAACGGCATAAAGTTCGTCACCATAGCGATACTGGCTTCATTGGTGCTATCGCTGTTGAGCATGTTCGTTTATACTGTGATCGTTCCAGGAATAGTCGGAGCAGCGTTCGCTGACAGCGCTTCCTCCAGCAGCCTGGATGCAATGAACAGTGGATTCCGTTTATTTATGATGATCACCTCGGCCCTCTGCCTTCTTGGATTGGGAATACTAGCATTGAAGATCGTGGGGATCGTATTCATCTATCTGGGGAGGGAAGAATTCGGGAGGGAACATTGCGACAAGGTGAAGACCGGATGCATACTCCTCATTGCCGGCTTAGTTGCCTCCTTTCTACCGTACTTCAGTGCTCTTGCCGGGATCGCATCGGGATTGGGAACGGTCTTTCTGATAGTTGCCATTGCGAGAGAGAAGGAACGGAGGTTTCTGTGGGTTGGTTTCGGTATCAATGTGGCGTTGTCCATCTCATCCCTGATGTTTTCGTTTTGGATGACCCCCCTATTTTCCATTGCCTTCGTCATGGGGTATTTCATATTCATGACGATTGTGGGCCTGGCGGCCTCCATTCTGACATTGCTGGCATATTACGGGACGTACAAGGGTATAGTAAACGGTGAAATAATCCCCGGAGAGGGGCCCCGGTACAAGTTGGATGAACACCTCCCACCCGTTCTAACCGGAAAAGGATCCAGTCCCGTTCCCCCATCTTCATCAGATATGCCGGTTTCCGCTCCCGTATCGGCATTTCCTTCGAGCATCTCGCCCCCGGTAACGGAACCTTCCTCCAGGCGCGGACGCCGTCTTTCAGCGTATTCCCGGCTCTTCGGCATCTCGGGATCCCATGCCGGCAAGGTCTACGATGCGGGATATGTGTATCTCAGGGATCTCGAATACTCCACCATGGACGACCTGCTTCTAGCGGAAGGTATCAATCCCACGGTTGCCAGAAAGATCACCACACGCATGACGATATGGGCCCGAGATCGGAAAGAAACGATCCGGAGAATTTCCCAAACCTTCGGGATATCTCCCTATTCGGCAGGCGCTCTGTACGATGGCGGCTACTGCGGTGAGGGCGACCTTCTGGGGGTCGGGATGGAGGAGCTCAGGGTAATTAGAGGAATGAACCCAACTGCGGCAAGAAAGGTCGTTACACGGATGATGATGCAAAACAAGGACGGGTGATCCGAATTGTACGTTCTTGGCCTTGAGGGCACAGCTCACACCCTGGGAGCAGGAGTGGTGGACGGTGAGGGGCGCGTACTCTCCAACGTCCGTGACATGTACCGGCCCGCCGAGGGGGGCATACATCCCAGGGAAGCGGCCAATCATCACGCCGCCGTGCTGCCGGAGGTGGTCTCCGGAAGTCTTAAGGAGGCCGGAATAACTTCCCAAGAGATAGGACTGGTCACCTTCTCCCAGGGACCGGGGCTGGGACCATGCCTTCGGAGCACTGCCACGGCCGCCCGTGCTCTCTCGCTCTGGCTGGACGTTCCCCTGGTGGGTGTCAATCATTGCGTTGCCCACCTGGAGATAGGAAAGACGGTGGGTTCCCGCGATCCCATCCTCCTGTACGCATCGGGCGCCAACACCCAGGTGATAGCAAAGGCCAAGGGAAGGTACCGGGTCTTCGGGGAGACTCAGGACATCGGCGTCGGAAACATGCTGGACAAGTTCGGCCGGGAGCTGGGGATGCCGTTCCCTGCGGGTCCGGTCATCGAGAAAAGGGCAATGGAGAGCACGGAATACATGGAACTGCCGTATTCCGTCAAGGGCATGGACGTCGCATTCTCCGGGGTTCTTACAGCAGCCCTATCGAAAAGGGATCGCGCGTCGATCCCCTCGCTATGCTATTCACTTCAGGAAACGGTGTTCGCAATGCTGTGCGAGGTCACAGAAAGAGCCCTTGCCCATGCCGAGAAGGATGAGGTCCTGCTGGGGGGCGGCGTGGCCATGAACAGAAGGCTCCAGGGGATGGTCCGGAGGATGGCGGAGGACCGGGATGCTTCCTTTTTCGTACCGCCAGGCGGTCTCCTGGTGGATAACGGGGCCATGATAGCATTCACCGGTCTCCAGATGTACGAGGCCGGTATCACGACACCCATATCCGAATCGACCATTGACCAGAACTTCAGGACGGACGATGTTGAAGTGCTGTGGTGATATAATACCCGGTTCTATCAGTACCACGAACGGGCCCCAAATGGGATAAGAAACCAATGTTCTATTCCCGCGGAGTTAAAACTACATATTCTGAATAAAAAGATGCGTGGCCCGGATTACCTCAACATTTTTCCGGATCAGTTCCTTCTTCTTGAAATTGGCCTCGAAGAGAATGATCAGCTCATCGATGCTCATCAGCCCGGTGTATGAAAGATAGGCGGTCAATGCGACCATGTTGGACGCTTGTCGCAGGCCATTGTCCTCCGCGATCCTGGTCATTGGTATGTATAACGATTCTACATCATCCCGCCTTACCTTCCTTTCCACGATGGATGAATTGACAATTATCAGACCGCCGGGAGTTACGATATCTTCGAAGGAATCGAGCGAAGGCAGATTCATTGCGATCAATACATTGGGCTTGTCCACCACAGGACTTCCAATGGAGGAGTTTGAAAGCACCACATGACAGTTTGCCGTGCCTCCGCGCATGGCAGGCCCGTATGACGGTAACCAGCACGATGAAAGTCCCTTGTTCATCCCCAGCATGCAAAGGGTCGTCCCGGCCATGAGGACACCCTGCCCCCCGAATCCGGCGATACGGAGCCTCTGCTCGGAGAAATTCTCCAAAAATTCCGGGTCCGGCTCGAATAATTTTTCCTCTCCTGTAAGGCCAAGTACTTTAATTATTTCATCTGAGGTTGCCAGAGGTTCGGGTTTTGGCTTGGCGGGACGTTCTTTTGTAATATCCTTGAAATTCTTTACCGGGAAATACTCTTCCATCACATCCTCTACCCATTTGACCGCATCTGGAGCTGACATTTTCCATCCGACCGGGCAAGGAGACAGCACTTCCACGAAGGAATAGCCCTGACCGTCCTTCTGTGACTGTAGAGCTTTCCGGATCGCCTTCCGGGCGTTCCTGATCCCTCTGGAGTCCGTCACCGCTACCCGTTCCACGAAGACCGGCGCTTTCAGGGTACCGATCATCTCGCACATCCTTATGGGATAGCCCTGGTCATCCGGATCTCTTCCTCGGGGTGTTGTGGTTGTTTTCTGACCTTCCATGGTGGTCGGAGCCATCTGCCCCCCGGTCATCCCGTAAATGGCATTGTTTATGAAGATCACGGTCATGTTCTCCCCCCTATTTGCCGCGTGGATAGTTTCTCCCGTGCCGATTGCGGCCAGGTCCCCGTCGCCCTGGTAACTGATTACAATACCATTGGGATTTGATCTTGAAAGGCCGGTTCCCACCGCCGCTGCACGACCGTGAGCAGATTGAATGTTACCTGCATTGATATAATAATATGCAAAAACAGAACAGCCCACAGGCGAAACAAAAACAGTGTTATCACCAATTTCAAGGTCTTCCAGGGCCTCTGCCACTATCTTGTGGATCTTACCGTGCCCGCACCCGGGGCAGTAATGGGTCGTATACTGGCTTCCAGTGGGTTTTCTTTCGAATTTTTCATAGAAACCTGTCGGTTTTTTTAGAATTTCCTTTGTCATGAGATTCACCCCTCCCTATTATTACAGAATTCCTCTACTTTCTGAACCAGCTCGTCCGGAGTTGGTATGACCCCTCCCATTCTTCCGTAAAAATCCACCTTTGCGTGATCCTTGACAACCAACCGAACATCATCGACCATCTGTCCGTTCGATAACTCGAATACAACAAATTGTCTCGTTTTGGTTCTCAATTCATTAAGCCTGTCATTTGGAAACGGCCACAGGGTGATCGGTCGAAAGAGGCCCGCCTTGATCCCCTTGTCTCTCAGAATATCGACGCAACTCTGGGTGATTCTCGAGGTAATTCCATATGCTACCAGAATAATGTCGGCATCGTCCACCATGTATTCCGAATATCTTTGTTCATTTTTTTCTATCTCACGATATTTTTCCTGAAGTTTGATATTCAACTCTTCCTCCAATTCAGGGCTCATCAGAATGGATGTGATCAGGTTACCCTTCGTTTCTTTGTTGCCTTTCAGTGCCCAGGGTTTTTCCGGCATTTTGCTGATGGTGGTGGGGAAATCGACCGATTCCATCACCTGGCCGACATAGGCATCGGCGAATACGTAGACCGGTGTTCTGTATCTGTCTGCCACTTCAAAGGCCTCGATGGTGAAATCCACCATCTCCTGAGGAGAATTGGGCGCAAAGACAGGGGTTCGGTAATTTCCGTGACCTCCACCTTTAACCACCTGGAAATAGTCCGCCTGGCTGGGCCAGATATTGCCCAATCCGGGCCCTGCTCTCTGAATATCCGCCACCACACACGGAAGTTCGGAAGCTGCCAGATAGGACACTCCCTCCTGCTTCAGGCTGATCCCCGGACCACTTGAAGAAGTTAATACTCTTTTGCCTGCAGCGGATGCACCATAGACCATGTTGATGGCCGCCACTTCGCTGGAGGCCTGGATAAAGGTTGCACCAACTTCCGGAAAAAGCTCTGCAACGGTGTGAATTATTTCTGATGATGGGGTTATCGGATATCCAAAATAGTGGGTACAGCCCGCAAGGAGTGCCGCCTTTGCGATACACGCGTTCCCTTTCTCGAATTGCATCATATGTTCTCCCCCTTGCTTTTAATTTTTTTATAAACGGTTACCGCTCCCGGTTCGGGGCAGGCATAGAAACATTGGCCGCAACCTATGCAGCCCTCTCCGGTATATTCTGCATAGGTATATCCCAGGATATTGATCTTATCAGACATGACCAAACATTTTTTCGGACATTCCACAGTGCACAGAGTGCAACCTTTACACAGGTTGGTAGTTATTTCAACATAAGGTCGTTTCATGTTCCGTCACCTGACAAAATTTCTATTTTGTTATCCATAGGATATTATAAATATTTTTTTTTTTCTTTACCATCTCAAATCAACATCGTCCATTACAACGTTTCGGGTCGATAAGATATTTCGACAGAACAGCTGTCTCGATGCTCACTCCTCGAAAATGAAGGTGGTTCCCCCTTCACCGAACCTTGACATTCTAGAACTGATGTTCTGTATTTCCCTACGCCGCGTCAGGGATGCCAGGAGAAAGTTGATCTGATGCCTCGTCAGCTCGGAAGCCCTGTCTGCCAGCCTGTAACCCATATCCAGGCACAGCACCGCCAGTTCTTTTCCGTTCTCAGACCGGGCGAAATTTACGGGCATCATCACCTGCCCCGTCCGTAAGACCGCTGAGCTCCAGTATCCTCTTTGCGAGGAATCCGGGAACTCCGAACTTCATGTCTGCAACGTCGTCAGTGCTTAGCTCGGGCTCCACAAGGCCCAGGGACGATATGAACCGGAGGGCCCGCAGATTGGTGGAGATGTCAACGAGGTTCAGGTCGGGTATGCCATCCTCATTTAGAGGGACCTTGCCGATCATCTCGAAGACCTCCGTGAGCTCGCCGTCCGTCAGGGGCCGTATCACCACGTCCTTGTCGTACTTTTCGAGGTGGACGGTCTCCCTTTTATCCTTACCGAGAAGCACATCCGATTTCGTCAGGAGCCTGGATGATCCGGTCCGCTCGGTCTTTCCCCCGCTTTCATCCAGGAGGGCGGAGCCGTAGACCTTCCTTCTGGACTCGTCGATTCCTTCGCCGATTCTCATACTAACAAACCTCTGTTCCAGGATAGTGAAAAAACTCAATGCATACGGAGTAACAGGTACTAATGAAACGTTCGTATTTAAAATTTTAAGCTGGAGTGCAATTGACCATATAAGTCAGTTGTTGCTGTCACTACATTGGCGGAGGGGCGCAAGCTCTGAGGCTTCCAAGCCGTCTGAGCTTCTCTCTGCTCCCGAGAGCGCTCTCCTCGATCGCCTCCGAATAGAGGTCCACCACCGTATCGTAGCTCTCCCGGTCCACCGGGTATGGTACCCCGTCCTTTCCGCCCAGTGCGAAGGAATACCTGACCGGGTCCTTCCAAGATGCGGGCTCTCCGTAGATTAGCTCCGCAACCAGGGACAGCGCCCGCATGGTCCTACCACCCATGGAGGGCACCAGCATCATCTCCTCGTAATCGTCCGGTTGGATCTCGTAGGCGGCCCTGAGGGTCTTCCAGTTTATCCTTCGCGGCATGTCCAGAGTCGGTATATGGTCGGGGAGATCTATCTCCGGGATCTCGAACGCATCATCAGAGAAATTGTCCAGTCTGCTCTGATCCCGGGGCAACCTCTCCCTTGCCGATAGCCCCATAAGCTGCTCAATATCCGTACGGAGACCCCTTCCACCGTCATTCACGAGGTCCATCTGCACCTCCCTGTTCTCCCCAGAAGCGGTTGCCGACAGGTTCAGGACCCCTTCGCTCCGGGCGCCCGACACCACCGACCGATGCGGATCCCGAAGGAATCCCCCCACCTCCTCGTCCAGCCAGTGATACCTCCTTGCATAACGCTCCCCGACATTCATTCCCTGCTGGATGACGGCCCATCTCCCCTTCTCGGTCAGAAGGAACGAATGATGGTAGATATCATATCCGTCCTGCACGGCGCCACTGTCGATCTTTGCTGTAAGGCGCGACGTTCTCACTAGCTCCCGTTCTCCCTGCGAGGATATCCCGAACTCCTCACAGGTGCGGGTGATGCCGCCCGGTACCTTGCGCGAATGGATCCCCTTTCCCCCCAGCACCCTGATACCCAACCCTCTATCCTCGGTGGCCCTGGAAAGGGCATGGCAGGTGACGGTGGTGGTCCCGGAGGAATGCCAGTCGAAGCCCAGTACGCATGAGAGGCACTGGAACCAGTAGGGATCGCTGAGATGCTTCAGGAACTCATCGGTTCCTCTCTCGTCCACGAAGACCGTGGATATCGCACCTGCGAGCTTCACCATTCGGGAAAAGAGCCATCTGGGCGCCTTGCCTCCGTGCAGCGGCAGGTTTGCCGTTCCGGACCGCCTCATTTGCTGACCACCGAGATGGATCTCATACCGATGATCTAGAATATAAATGTGGAGGGGGGTTCAGTGAAACAAAGGATGTGGCGTCCTGCGATCATTAAATCCTGCGATCCGAACCTCGGGTGACCAGATGAAGCAGAATCGGCCCTGCGGGCTCCCGCTTCGCTCCGTGGCATCAGAGATACCACTGAGCCCTCGGAAACATACTGTTTCCTACGGGTCCACGATTCTGCGCACATTGTCAAGCTGAAAACTATAATGTGTCTCCGACACATCAAAGTTTTCACCGTTGACAATATTCAACCGACCCGCCCGTTCAAAAAGTATGCACAACCTCAATTCTCCTTCGCGTAGAGGCTCGGCTCTCCGTCCATGAAATCTATGATGATATGTCCCATTGTATGCAGGTCCACCACCGTCACCTTGGCCGGGACGGGGTCGAAGTTGTGTAGCTTCTGATAATCGGTCTGGGACTGCCACGTGGAGCCGTTGATGAGCAGCGTGTTCCTGTAGGCTTCCACACCGAATGAATGGGTGTGCCCCGTTATGAATATATCCGGCACCGGATCGATTATCATGTGATCCTCCTTCTCCGGCGCAAGCGGTGTCTTCATACCGTACATGGGTAGCATGTGCCTTCTGAGCATCATCTCCATCATGGCCTTCAGGGGATTCGAATAGGTGAGATGGTTCATGGCCGTTATCCAATCGTCTATGGACGTGCCGTGATAGGCCAGGACCAGAACGCCGTGTATCTTGAAGTATGATGGGCTGCCCAGAAGGGTCACGTTCTCCGGAAGCGATCGCGCAAGTTCGTCCACGATGGCGGGCTGCGGTTCCGCCCTCCTCACCGCGTCGTGATTGCCCGGTATCATTATTATCCGGATATGCTCGGGGATCCGGGAGAGATAGTCTCCCAGCAGTCGATACTGCTCGTATATGTCGGATATCGCCAGGTCGTACTTGTGGTTCGGGTAGATGCCGATGCCATCGACATTGTCACCGTTGAGGACGAGATACTTTATTCGATTGACCGTGTCAAGATGCTCCTCATAGCCACCATTGATCCATCTGAGGAACGAGAACCACTGCTCCTGTAGGAAGGTGTTGGAGGCGGCGTGGATATCGGAGATGAACACGGCGCATACGTCCTCTTCCGCCCTGTTCACCGTCCTGCCCCAAGGGACTCCCGGCTGGATCACCCGATCCACGTAGAACAGATCCCTGTCCCTGGCCATGTTTCCGACCAGGGCGACCGTTTCGTCGAGTACCAATTTACTTTTGGAGCTCTCCCTGCCATCATTCATTATGAGTGCCTTCAAGCTCCCGCTCCCGTCATCCAATTCCAGGAATGTGTGGCCCTTCTTCGTTGTGCGCAGGTCCGAGACCATGCCGATGACCGTCGAGTTCTCTCCCACCGCCGGCCGGAAATGCCCCCCCTTCTTGAGCATATTTATCGGGACGACGTTCCGTACTCCCGACGTCCCGCGGATCACCGATTTCATCCTCTCGTACCTGCTGTGAAAGTAATTGAAGAAATCCTCCTTCTGGCCCTCGCACAGGGAATTGCCAGTTATGTCCCGGAGAACCTCGATGCTGGGCTCGTGGGAGACGAAACGGGGCGAGTAACCGGAGAGGGGCTCGATGGATAGCTTCGACAAAGAGGTGAACGGATCGCCGGTCTCCGTCACCAAAACGGATCCCGTATGAGGGGTTTCGTCCTCCTCCATCTCCACGGCGGGTTCATCCGCTCCGCCCATGGGGGAGGCATCGGGATCGATGTGAGGGACCGCGAGCTCGCCTGAATCAGCCGTGACCGGAAAACCCATTGTGGAACCGGAGGGAGATGTGCCGGATACAGGGAGCCCCGCGGAACCTTTCTTACCTCCATTCAGCGGATGAATGTTCTCCCCGGGAGGATCTCCGATCAGCTTCGGGCCCGGAACGGACCGGTCCCTTAAAAAACGGTTCACGTTCTCGCCTGTTGCGCCCCCCTGAGGTCCCGTCATACCCCTTATCCTGGTGGCCTTCTCAAGGCTAGCACAGTTGAACATGCAGGAATCCGTTCCCTTCAGAACGGGTAATATATCCCTTGCGAAACCCACCGGATTGGGCTGCTTCATCACGAATTCGGCGGCATCCCCGTCCAACAGTATACCATTGTTGGCGAAGAGACCCAGGACCTCCTGCAACATCAACTTGAGAAGTGCACACAGGGACTAAATAATTTATGCCGACGAGTTCATCTTACAGGAAAAACAGGGCCGGGCCACCGGGAAACCGGCAAATGCCCGGAACAAGGGGATCGCGGCAGCATAAACACGCTCCGGAACACTCCTTCTGTGTTTTCCAGGATACTTACACGCCTTTCACCGCTCATCTTTGAGAGAAAACGGCCTCTTGTACATGAAACTCTGTGGAGGGCCTGCGAGCGAAGTAATTGCAGGCCCTCGCGAGAGTATTATCACAAGAAGATAAGAACAAGGGGTCGGCGGGATGCCGACCAGGTGTGACGAAGGCCCATCATAGTAGGATTAGTTCCAGGTAGAGCCATCCCAAACCCCCGCCCACCTTCTCCGCTGGCTCGCCCCACTCCCCGGCTCGCCTGCTCGAAGGTGAAGAATGAGGATTTCATACATGATACGTTTTATTTTACGGTATCGGGCTCGCGCCCATTTCATTCCGTTGCATCGGAGATACAACTGCGCCCGCAGGGGCGTTACCCTGCGGACATGCGCCTACACCACCCCTACTCCCCACCCCGGCTATCGGGATCGCACGGAACACCTTCCGGGCGACTCAGTTGTGCTCGAAGAGGACAACGAGAGCCTCATGTTGAAGAGAACTCACCTAACGATAATGTTGAGGTTCCGGTAAAATTCTATTGTCTCCTGCCGAGCGGGGTGATATTAATTCAGGATAACACTCCGGAACACTCCTTCCCTCCATGGTCGATCCATCTATTTGGAGGATATATTTTTATTACTTGTCCGGTATATCCGCTAGTCCGTATCCTCCGGAGCCATCCACCGCAGGTACGGGTTGCCAGCAAGGCAACTCACAGAGGTCGATTTCAGCTCCGCGAATCAATAGGGGTAATACAGATGACAGCCTTCCCACTTTCATATGGACATCGTCAGACCATTGACAGGGGACTCGCCCTATTCACCGCAACGATACTGCTGGTCACCTGCCTGAACGGAATGATGTTCTTTGGCTCTGGAACCGCTTCCGGCAACGACATATCCTACACGATAACGGCCGGAAATCACTGGTACATGGGGGACCTTGTCAACCTATCGGGGGGAGCCGTAACCAACCAGAGCACGGTCTTCTTCGTACACGGGAACCTCACGGTGGCCGACGGCGCGTCCCTTACCATCAACGAAAGTTACTCTCTCCGCTTCGATCCCGGATGCGGACTGATGATCCGGGGAAAGCTTGTGGCGGACGGGAAAACCATGTCACAGGTCATCCTTGAGTCCAACTCCAGTTATCTGCCCGGAGCATGGAAGGGTATCAGCTTCGACGGAGCTGGCAACGTTAGCCATATCAACAATACAATCATCCATCACGCCGACATCCCCCTGAACATCACAGACAGCCAGGTGAACGCCACGGGCCTACTGCTCAACGGATCCCTGAACGGATCGGTGGCCCTTTATAACTCAACCTTCCGGATGACGGATTCCCACATACTCAACTCGTCGTCATACGCACTTGTTGGCAGCGGGGGAGGTCTGCTCGATCTGGACAACGTTTCCTTCCTGAACTGTTCCGGCGGACTGCGCCTGAGCTGTGAGCTTCCCGACACGTGGGACATCGGAATGAACGACACAAGCCTGACCGACATAGGCTCGAGGGCAGTGTACTTCAACGGCGATCCCGGCAGCAGCCTTGACCTTCAGAACATCACCATCTCGGGCTCCCAGCACGGCATAGATATCTCCGATGTCATCGATCCCGTTGCCAGACACGTCGTGGTCGGAGACATACCCGAAAACCCATTGACGGCTGACAATGCGACCGGCCTTTTACTCGAGGATATAGAACTCGATAACTGCAGCACGGGTCTCCAGCTGACCGACTGCAATCATTCCTCATTGACCGATCTGATCCTCAACGACTCGGGCACGGGGATAACCGTGGAAACCTCCTTCAACGTCACAGTGGACTCCGCAAGCATCGCCAATTCCTCTCACGGTGTCCTGGTAATGTATTCCGATGGAGCAGACATATCGGACCTGACCGTGGCTGGCTGCACCGGCGTGGGCTTGAATGTCTCACAGGGCTCGGACCTGTCCCTTGACGGCCTGGATTCGGACGGTGGCAGTTCGGGGATCATCATCTCCGGCGCCGTCAATGCCACATTGAGCGACATCACCATGGATGACGCGGGCGGAAACGGCATATCCGCATTCGATTGCACGGGGCTCAACCTGTCGGACGTCAGCGTGACGAACTCGGGCGGGGACGGCCTCAGGATACACGCATCGCCCTTCCTGACCTGGAAGAACGTCACCCTGGACGGCTGCGGTGTGGGCGTGAACGTCACGGGCCTTGATCACGTGAACATAAGTGGCGAGCGCGGACCCGTTTGCACCGGGGATTCCCAGGTATACTACCGGATCAACAGCACCGGGCAGATCATCGCCAGGGACATCCTGGCGACCAACAACGGGGGCATCGGGTTCCGGCTGGAGAACGTCGGCCGCGGGTATCTCGAGAATATTTCCCTGTCCACACCGGGAAAACAGCCCGTGGTGATAAACAGCACGTACCTGAAGGACAGCCGCATATACATCAACGGATCGAGCTTCACAACGTTCAAGGGCGGGGTGAAGCTGGATGGGAACGATAACATTCCCACGCAGCTCAGGATAACAAACACCACGTTCTCCAATTACGGTTTCGAGTACGTCAACGCCACCCGAGGGCACGTTTTCCTCCTGAATTCCACCTTCGTTCCCGACCACATCGTACTTGACTCGACGATCCTCTGGGCGGAATATTTCCTGTCCGCCAGCGTTTTCAACCGAACGGGGGAGAACATGAGCAATCCCTCCATTCAGGTGACGGACCAGAACGACAGCGGTTATATTAGGATCATACCGGCGGAGAACGGGAACCGAATAGCCTGGGAGAACCTGAGCTTCGTTATGATGCAGGCCGGAGTGAACGATACCTATTACTACCCGATGAACGTGACGGCCACCAGGGGCGGCTATATCGCACCGATACAGGTAATTTCCCAGCTATCCAACGCGGAGCTCGTATTCTTCATGAACGATACGCAGGCCCCTGATACCATGCTCGAGGTGGACGGGAACAACTACACGGACACGAAGGACATTCTCTTTCTGAACGACACGGCCGCCATCCGATTCGAAGCCGCTGACTGGGGCGGCTGCGGGATCGCAAGGACCCTCTACAACCTGACCTGGGACGGCGGCGGGACAGGATGGATCAACTACACGGTTCCCTTCGCACCCTTCGGGGAGAACGGAGAGGGGAACTACACGCTGTACTACTATTCCATCGATCATGAGAACAACACCGAGGGCGAGAAGAACCAGAGCATAATCGTCGATGCTTCCGGTCCGGATTTCAGGGGTCTCGATGTGTTCGACGACCACCGCGAGAACGTCTCTCACACGAGGAACGTGTCCTACCGTACGATGTTCATACCGGACTTCAACGATACTTCGGGTATAGACCATTACTGGATCGCGATAAACGAAACGTTCTATGCCTCGCCGGCGGACATGATACACATACCGGACGGATACGACGACGGAAGGTACAATCTCTCCCTGGGCGCTGTGGACAATCTGGGGTACAACGTCACCGGGATCGAATTCCCGATAATCCTCGACAAGACCGAGCCACAGGTAACGGAGAATATCAGCCATTTCTTGACCGTGGAAGAGGAGGAGGAGATAACGCTTTATTTAGCGCGGGACTCAACCATCTCGCTCAACGCAACTGACGACGGCAGCGGCGTTAAGAGGATTTATTACGAGCTGGGCGGGACCGAGAGCGATTATACGGGTGGACTCATATTGGTAAAAAACCTCAGTGAGGAGGAACATAGATTGAAGATCGGGGCCGAGGATAATTTGGGTAACAGAGGTTGGACGAGCGTGTCGAGACCTTCCACCTTCATCTTGGACGTTACAGCTCCCACCGTCACCCTATCCTTCACCGGGGACAGCTATGCCCTTCCCGATAGCTCCAACGTTTTCGTCAGACAGAACACGGCCTTCGAACTCTCGGCGGTGGACAAGAGCGACGACCGCAGGCAGTGCGGCGTGGAGCGCGTGTGGCATTCCATCGACGGTAACTTCAGATGGGTGGGTTCCGGCGATTTCTCGAATCTCGGGGAGGGGGAACATACGTTCCGGTACGGCGGGATCGACAGGCTTGGAAACAATAGAACCCAGGACTCGTTCTCGCTTTTAGTGAACGAGAGCGCACCCACACCTCCCACCATAATCTCTCCGACGAACCGTACAAATTTCAAGTATTTAGAGATAACCGGCACAGCGCCCGTTCACAGCACAGTGAAGATAGTCATGAACTACGATCATAACGATACATACGAAATGGTTACCAATGAGGAC
Source organism: uncultured archaeon (assembly GCA_964423515.1). Classification (GTDB taxonomy): domain Archaea; phylum Thermoplasmatota; class Penumbrarchaeia; order JASLWR01; family JASLWR01; genus CAYRFL01. Next base: position 910 of record CAYRFL010000037.1, on the reverse strand, counting down.
GGCAATTTCTCGGACTACGTACTGCTCACGCCCGGGGAGAACGTCATTATAGGATACACGGTTGATTTTTTCGGCCGATTGTCAGTATCCTCGAGTCCCCTTACCGTCACTCTCGACAAGCAGAAGCCGGACATCGTTCGAACAGTACCAGCATGGAATGAGACCGACGTTCCTGTGGACACACACATCGAGGTGCATCTGACTGAACCGCTGGAAGAACTGAAAATAACAATAACATACAAAAACAAAGGTTGGGTGATAGTAGACGGCAGTGTCGTTTACTCCCAATGGGATTTTGTTGGTTACTTCATTCCGGATGCCCCTCTTCTTTACGAGACCACCTACCGAATAGTCATCGATATGACAGATCATGCGGGCCCGGGCGATGCTAGCGGTAATTCAAGAATCAGGAATCTTTTCAACCCCGACAAGGGCACTTTTACGACCGAGAGCACTACACATGAATTTAATTCATCCGACACGGACTTCGGCATGGAATATACCCTGGTTTATGAGAGATTGGGCGAGAAGTTGGATGATTCTTTCACCTTCATTTCACCGTATTCACCCTTCAGGGCTTCCCACCCCCCACCCTCGCACTTGGTATTTCCGGGTTACAGGTACATAAACCTAACCATGGACCCGCAGGTAGAATGGTTCCGGCTCAAACTCAAAGTCGATCTGACCATGGTGCGGATAAAGGACACGGAGCTGTGGGATGTTGGAAATCTATCCTTCTACACACTGGTCGATGGACAATGGGTCAAACTGGATACTACGAAAATGCCCAGTGGCCTAGAATTTCAATATTTCCAGAATAACCCGGGCGACATTACCATGGCCATCGGAGCTTTCGCCCCAAACCTCGATTGGGATAACGATCAAACTCCGAACTCAAAGGACGCGTTCC
>CAYRFL010000036.1:0-37247 GCA_964423515.1 uncultured archaeon | reverse complement strand
AGTAAAAAAAAATATTCAGGATATATCACGAGATCAAGAATTTCTTTCTCTAGGTCAAAAGTGGCTTGAGAGTGCTATTTCCTATGAGTATGCACAAAACTTTAGATGGTTAAATCGCCCTATTATTCAACTTCTGTGTCATAGCGTTCATCATAATCTTAGACTTGCTCGGCATCTTCGGCCTCTTCCTCCTCCTCCCCCTCGTCCTCGTAATCCTCACCATCGTCGTATCCGTCGTCGTGCGTTTCGTCGTCGTAATCATATTCGTAGTCGTCCCTGGGATCGGCGGTCTCGTAATCCCAACCCTCGTTCCCTTCGGTCTCATCGCCCTCCTCCGGTTCGCCCCATCCGGACTCCAGGGCCTCGTCGTCGTAATAATCGTTAGCATCGTGGCCCTTTCCTCTCTCCCGACCTCCATCCCGTTCTCCGGGCCCCCGATATCGTCTTCGAGATCTCTGAGATCCCCCTTTATCGACGCTCTTCTGGCGTGCCCTTCGCCGTTTTCTGAACGCTTTTATCATGATCTCCATAGTAATGGAAATGGTTAAAAGAAACACAAGAGTGAAAATGAGCCAGAACCAAGAATTCACAGGTATCGGGTCGGGACCGTCCCTGTATATCAGGCTCACTATACCAAGCCAAGGCACCTCCCCGCCCGCCTTCCCCATGATCCATCCTTCCTCCACCGGTAAGGATACGTCTGGCTGGTCTATTTCAGGATTGTTATCACCCTTTGTTATGTAGCCGCTTCTTGGTTCTTCATGTTCACGATGATAGACATACAAGATACGGTCCAACCTGATAATGAGATCCACGGTTCCGGAGTCGTTCAGGGCAAAGGATGGATAACGGGGGATCACAACCGTTCCGTCCTGGGCAAAGAGCCCCATGGACGGTATGTCGTAGGTGGCTCCACCATATTGCGCTGCGTCGTAGTTCGTCAGATTGACCTCCAGCCACACAACCGCACGATGGATCAGGGGCGTTTCCTCCTCCCCGTTCTTGTTGAATATCAGCACGTCACCCCACGCTCCGTAACGTTCATCCTCCCTATCGATCCAGCTCGACGTTTCGTCGTGCACGTCGCTCTCGTCCACACTGCGAAAGAAGATTATGTCCCCCGTATCGATGGCGCCGATCTGACTGTAGGCGGGGTCATGCATCATGCTGCCAGACTGAACGACAACGACAGGCGGCCAACTGCCGGTAAATAACCAGGTGAAGACCAGCGTCATTGTGATAACATATGCAACTATCGCAAGATGTTTGACGAAGTTCTTGAAAAGGAACCAGGTCTTTCCCGCCACTTTCCTTGCCCTGCTGCGCTCTTCCTCATCCCTCTCCTGTCGGGCCTGTAGGCTGCTTTTTTGTGTTTCTCTGTCCATTCGGCGATGAGGCATATGCATTACCCACTTTAGGTAATCTCGATCATTTCGGACATAATATCCAATTTAAGATTATTTAATATTGCTTTAAAAAAAAAATTGAAACATGTATTGAAGAAGTATTCGCGGCGGTAAATCTGTATCCTTTCAGTCTCAGTGGGTCCTGTCCGCAGGGGAAATAACGAGTGCGATACATAGAACGACCGGATTGTAACAGCGAGTTTTCAATGATCCCGGCAACATTTCAAGAATTCTCTCTCCCCAAATTCATACGCCTCGACAGCAACGACATACCGGCATACAAGACGGAAATATCTACCCGTCCAATCTCCCGTTTCTGAGTTTCCGGAAGTGAATGACGGAACTGAACACACAACCAATAACGAACAACAATCCTATTATGATCACCAGGCCACTCCAGAACGGATTTATCCCATCTACATCTGCATAGTCGTTCCCCTGTTTGTCATCGCTCCACCTGACGGAATCATACGGATAATCATCGAGGCTTAGCCCTGTGGGTGAATGGGATCCCGACTTCCCGGGATTCCACCTGTCAGGATGACCATCCCCGTCGCTGTCCGCCGACGCGGCATGATCGTCAGGGAATGCATCCGAGTTGTCGCCCACACCGTCGTTATCCCAGTCGGCCCATTCTTGGGGATCGTCGGGAAACCAATCCAGCACCAGCCTAGTCGTCGAATCCTCCTTCGAACACGGCTCGTTCCATCTGTTCGGATACCCGTCCCCGTCTGAATCGAGCGATGCCGCGGGGTCGTCGGGAAAGGAATCCCGATGCAGGCCCAGCACCGAATGGCTCTCGTTCCTGTGGGGATTCCATTCCTCGGGATATCCGTCGCCGTCGGAATCCACCGATGCCGCGGGGTCTGAAACGAAATCATCGGAGTTGTCGCCCACGCCGTCCCTGTCCTGATCCTGCCATTCGGCGGGATCGTCCGGGAACCGATCGGGTGATATTCCGAAGAGATTATCCCCGTGACCGTCTCCGTCCGTGTCTTTCCATTGGGTTGCATCTTCCGGGAACGCATCCGCTTCATCATTCACACCGTCTCCGTCGATGTCGTCATCGAAGGCATCAGGTATCCAGTCATTGTCCAGATCGGTGGGAAAGGATGTATTGTCGTAAGGATCGGTCCCACAGTTCAGCTCCATTGTATCGTTCCACAGATCGTTATCATCGTCCCGGTCACGATTATTTCCGATATCGTCCCCATCGCTGTCTTCCCATTCCGTGCTATCGAACGGAAATCTATCGAGGGAATCCAGGACACCGTCGCCATCGGAATCCACATCCATGATGATTATCCTGTATCTGTTTATCAAGTACTCATACTGATAGTACCCGGCGGGGACTGTAACGAGGAGGTCATGGATCCCAGTTGAAAAGTTCACCTCTCTTGGCGTACACCACCAGATCCTCCACCAGGATATGTTTTCAAATCCGGGTAATGTGGTTATGTTCAGTTCGAGCTCGTCGATGGTGTAATTGATGAGGATATATGTCTTTTCCATCCCCTTGTAACCACGATCATCCTCGACTTCAAGGGAAAGCCCGTATTGCCCCCGTCCGGAAAAAGTATGGGAAAAGGAGATGTTGGTGTTCTCTATCACCCATCCGTCGATCTCCCAGAAACGCCACTTGAAGGATTCTATGGTCCCATCTCGATCATATGATTTTTTCGCGTTTACGGACATCTCCACCGTCGTGGATCGTATGTCGAAAGAAAGGCTCATGTCAGCCTCGGGAGAATAATGAATCCACGTCAAACCTATGTCCTTTTCCGGAACCCAGTCGGAGAATTCCCGTGATAGATGATAATATGTATCGTTGACGATATCGAAGTCCGTCAGAAAATGGGTTAGAAAGGCGGCAGCATACAGGTCATACACATTCTTGTAATGTCCCATACTCAGATTGTAGAACTCACTGTACAAACCGCCGTCGTCGAAGCATCCGGTGCACTCGTCCTTGTGGAGGTAGAACTGGAAATTGGCATACCGTATCGGTTCATTCCAGCTCGCACCGGTTCGCGTCAGATAGATGAAGCTGTTATAATGATCCCCCTCATAGTGTTCATCTTTACGGTAGGCTCTCGAATAGTTCACGTCAATGGTTATGAATTCATGAGCATCGAAACGGAGGATGAACTTCGCACTTTGATATGTGAAGTAGTAATCATCATCGGAACTGTCTTCCATGCGGTACTCGGTCCAAACATAGGATAGTTGGTTTCCCTCGATAGATATGGTCAGGTTCGAGGGCCTGGAATAGAACGGGAGAAGAATGGTCTGGTTCACCTGCCCGGGGTGAGGATTGTGGAACGTGTAGTTGGCCGTCACCGCGGCATCCTCGGCAATGTGGACCGTAACGTTCTCCGACCAGAAATCCACGAAACAATGGTCCTCGGCAGTGGGGCCGCCTCCTGCTTCGTTGGCCGGCGGCGGATCGAGCCAAGGCTTCGGATTTGCATGGCAGTACGATGAGCCGATGAATATCGATACTATGGCTATCAGAATTATCCTACTCGGAATGACTCGATGCGGCATATGATCACCTTAATGTGACGAACGCTACAGATAACATGAATCGGGCTGCTTTTGATATTTTTGGTACACTTTTGAGATTATGACCGGCTATACAATTAAATATCCCCCTCCGTCATTACATCACCATGGCTTCCAGGGTACATATCAAATCCACCCTCATCGCACCATGCGGAATGAACTGCGGGCTCTGCCTCGCCTATCTTCGAGATAAAAATACATGTCCGGGATGCCTGGGCAGCGATGAGAACAAGAGAGCGAGCTGCGTGGGGTGCACAATAAAGAACTGCGATGAGCTGACGGGAAAGAATTACCGGTTCTGCTATCGATGCTCGAGATTTCCGTGCGCGAGAATGAAGCAGCTGGACAAGAGATACAGGACCCGGTACGGTATGAGCATGCTGGAGAATCTCGCCAATATACGGGAAAACGGGATCAGGGAATTCACGCGGCAGGAAAAGAAGAGATGGGCCTGCCCGGAATGCGGTGGTGTGATCTGCGTGCACAGGTGGAAATGCTGGATGTGCGGTACTGAGAGGAAGCGAAAAGAATAGAACGGATGGAATTTTCAGTAATATCCCCTATTGTATTCCGGATCGGCTTACTGGAAGGACTTCACGATAACATCGACATCGTCCGAATTGCTGTGGGTATTGCCGCATTCACAGCGCCAGCCCCTGATCTTGAAACCTTGCAGATCGATATCATCGACTTCGGTCATTTCCCGCTCGCAGACATTGCAGTTGTGCGTCATTATTTCCCTCCTCTCAGTATATTCATTTTTACCCCCAACTTTCAACCTTCATTCACTTTTTCCTACCCTTTCTCCCCTTCCATCCCATCAGTATCGCCCTCGCACAGTCATCACCAATAGGTTCGATATTATACTCCTTTCCCATCACATCCCTCACCATTATCCCCCTTGCACGCTTCGTTCCAATATGGGCCTGGACCATGCGTTGTTCGGTCAATTTCTCCACATCCTTCCACGCGATCTGCAGGAGCAGTTTTTCCCTGTTCTTCAATCTGTCCGACCACTTCACCGCCAGTCCCTTGGTCGAGGTGCCCACCGCCATGGGTATCTTCAGATACGACATGTAGAGTCCCCAGACGACCCCCAGGGAGACGAACGGGATCAACGGGAATATGAGGTCCTGCACCTCGAAAGTGGAGAACATTCCGGGCATGAGGAAGATCGACATAAAGGCCATCCCGATAGAAATGACGGACAGCAGAATTATCGTATTCCTCGACCTCTTTCTCGCCGTATTATCCGTCCACCGGATCCCGCTCATGCTGACAGACGAATACCCACCGCGACGCTTACCCTTCCGATGGTCGAGATACGCCCGATGCACCCATGACCTGATCCGTTTGGGTACCATAACGAGTTGGATGTTGTATCCGTCCCTCGTCGATATGTCGATACCGTTGGTCACCTTTATATCCTTCACGTTATCGTAGCACACATAACCGGGAACGTCGCCGAGTTTATCTCCGACGAGGTCGATGTGTATGCCAGTTGCGGAGATACCGATCCTGCCGTATCCCTTGACCTTTGGGCGCTGCATCAGCAATGTGAGGAAGAATGATACTACGACAGTTGCACCACCACCGATAACCATGTATCTTTGGTGTATATCGAGCAATACCATCGGAATAACCACTATTAGTGAAAAGATCAGGCCGATAGCAATGGTCAGCATGACGGTTAACCACTGATCGATGGTGACCTTTTTCCATTCTAACGTTTCGGCCGAATCCGCATTGGCTTCTGTCTCCTTTTGTACAGGTCGGATAAGTGTGTCCTCTACCATATTTTCCTTATCTACATCAACATCCGCTCTATTCTCCACAGACCGCTTCCGATGCGCCTCCTTCCTGTACTCGATGTATTTGCTTTTCAGAAACCGACCGACCTCAATGTCGATATCCCCGATATGTGATCTCTCACCGGTCTTAAGGGTGACCAGTATCTTGAATCCTCCTCCCACCGGTTCGAAGGATTCGATATCTTCCCATCTGGCACCGTCGAATGAATCCCCCCCGGCGGATCTTTCGTATTCGACCTTAATCCCTTCCTTCGACACCCCTGCCCCGACCGGGCAAGTTTTAATTGCACTTCGAAAGACGTAAATAAAAAATCCGAACACAAAGCCACCGATAACCAGCGAGATGCCCCCTGTTAGCAATACGGAGAAGAGGGTACTGTCGTCCTTTATAAACATCGTATAACCCGCTACAATCAAAGGTGTAAGAAACATCATCACGACGAATACCCTGAGAAATATCACGTGCCTTGACCTGGCCGTGTTCTCCTTCCAGACGAAATCCCCCGAGGGCAATGGGCCTTTTACACCTTGCATAGATGGTGGGCCGGAAACGAGGGAGTGCTCCTCATGCGATTTTTTTCTACCTCTACCCTTGAGAACCAGCACAAGACCGATAACGGTGAACAGGGACGGTATCGACAATAGAAGCAGCACCGTAAGGGCCTTGAGGGGTTCTTCGGAACCGGTCTCCTCCCAGGTCCACGGATCAGAGACGAATATCGCCTGTGTGGAATACGTTGTATTATCGGAGCCAAGGTCATCAACGAGGCAAGCTGCCTCCACATTATCACCGGCTAGGTAAGTGTAATTGTGGTATCCGGTATCCTGGTCCATGGTCGATGCCACACCCTCGGTAAATATCCGGGTGTCGTTGAGTATTCTGACAAAATACCGTTCCTGCTCACCAGCGATGACGAGCGAGCCGTTGTGATGCCACGAGACGTTATTGCCGGGACCCGTGCCCCAGAGAGGGCTGTCGGTACCGGAGGCAATCCTGCCAAAGACCGGGATCAGCACGTTCTTTCCCGGCGGAATCTTTCCCCCGTCGGGCGCTTTCATGCTTATTCCTACCGCCTCGTAATACCTGGTGCCGTTCTGGTATTCCCGTACCGTGGCGTTGATGAGAAGGGTATCCTTTGATGAGAATGTGTAGTTGTAAGTACCTGTGCCCGTGTCGATGTCCGGTTCGAGATAATATGGATCGATCATGGTGTCCTTTGTAACAACGACGGTGATATCATCTCTCCTCTCGGCAAGGGTGAATTCACCTCTGTAGCTCCATGATATGTTTCCGGGAGTACCGGTTCCCCTGATAACGGGTCCGTCCGAATCCATTATATTGCCGGTGAGAAGAACGTGTTCGCCCACGTCGTAGTCGGAAAGCGAATCACCGAAATCCATGACGAACATCGTAAGTATCATTATCCCCGCGATTATTACGGACATAACGATGAAGACGATCCCGGTGGGCCTGTTCTTGTCGATCTGCGTCTGATAACCGCATGTGGGACATACGTGTCCGGCCTTGAGGCACTTCTCGCAGACGTAGCCCCCGCACCTGCCGCACCAGTACTTGTAATCCACTGCGCTCTCTCGTAGCGGGCCGCCGCATTTGGAACATTTGATTCCCATGGGGATTCCTATTGTGACGAATACGTTTCTGGGATTTACTTTTTATCTTTTAGGAAATTCATAGCGGCCAGTCCCTTCGTGTTTTTATACCCATTTCTCGTCATAGGGACCGCAGGTCGCTCATCCCGAAGGGATAATCGGGCGGGTGGGGGGCTCCGCATTTTCGTAGAAAATGTGGTTTTTCATCAAAGTGGAATCGGTATATTGGCCCGCCTACCAGCTCCATTCCTCGTCGCCGTCGTCATCCGCAGGTGGTCTTCTGGCTTCTCTCCTTCTTCCCCCCGGAGGTCCGTCCGGTCGCCGTCCTCGCCCTCGTTCCCGTCCCCTTTCACGTCCCCGCTCCCGTCCCCTATCCCTCGGCGGCCTTTCGGGTCTTTCAGATCTCCCCTGCGGCCCTCCGGGGCCCCCGGGTCCACCACCCCATCCACCGTCGAGGTCCTCGGACCTTTTCGCCCTTCTCGGAGGTCCGGTGGGCGGTGGTCTATTTCTGCGGTCGTACATGGATTCCTCCCTTACCCCATCATCGTCGTAACTGTCCACAGTACCGAAGGGCCGTGCCGGGCGTATTCGTTCCTCGCGGAGGTCCCGCTCTCCCAGACTCCCCGGGTATCCGTCCTCCTTAATTGGTTTGGCGTTCTCCGCAAGGCCCATGTGCGCCGAGATCATCAGCAATATGCTGCCTCCGAGGACCAGCCACGGTCCCATGCCGAGTGTGGATGAAACATCCGCTATCTCCACGCCTCCAAACAGAACACCCAAGTGGCTTCCGTAATAGGACAGGGCCAGGGCGGCCGCCGCCAGTATGATTGAGGCCAGTACCGCGATCTGTACGAGCACGAGGGATACGCCGAAAAATGTCCGCCTTGGGCGCCTTGCAGGTATAAGGACGCCCAGCAGTATGAAGAAGAATATGACCAGACCCACGTACAGAAAGCCTGGTATGACGGGCCCGACAGGGGACAGAGCGCTCTCGACATCCCTTTTTATGGTCTCGTTGCCTTCCATGGTCACGTGGAAACCCGAGTATCCCCTGAATTCGAGGCTTCCGTGATAGCCCTCGTCATCGCCGCCTCCGTTCCCTCCGTCGTCATCATCCCCACCATCGTCACCGTCGTCATCTTCGCCGCCGGTGAAATCACCCTCCAGGGACCACCATGGGGTGAAGCAGCCGATTATTAGCAAGATTATGCCTAGAACGCCCACGATGGCGCTCTTCTTGATAATTCGTTTGAGAAGTCCGGGCCCTGACATGACTATCACCTTATTCTGGAATCGGTAATTCATCGTATATTCCTATCTACCTGTATAAGAGGCGCGAATGACGTGAAGAAGAACCATTGAGAGCGATATATAATTTACTGGTGTTTGTACGGGTTCGATCAACCACTATCTGGAGTTAGGTTATGGATACAACTGGTTATAGTCCCAACCCACGAGAGGTGCAAGTGAATCGTAACGGAATCTTTATTATATAGGCAGACCATTAAATTTACATAATGAAGGTTCGTGATGCGATCAAGATTATCGAAGCTGATGGTTGGTATCAGGTGAACATGAAGGGTAGTCATCGCCAGTATAAACATCCTGAAAAACCTGGTCGAGTTACAATTGCAGGACATCCGAACCATCATCTTTCTCCAGGAACGCTGAACAGCATACTGAAACAGGCCAGGATTGGCACAGGCGAGTGAATATATGTATAGATTCCTTATAGTAATTGAAAAAGTAGAGGCGAATTATTCCGCATATTCTCCAGACCTCCCGGGCTGCGTTTCCACAGGGGATACCTACGAGGAAGCCGAATCCAACATGTATGATGCTATCGAAATGCATTTGGAAGGATTGCTGGAAGATGGTTTACCAGTACCGGAACCCACTTCGATGGCGGAATATGTCATTATACGGGAGAACGTTCTAATTTCATCGTGACCATCGAGATATCGAGCAGGTGGAGAGCAGTCGATCCACATGTCGTGAGAAGATATAAATTACTTGTATAATATAATCTTCATAATGAACCCGGTTCATGCCTTTTTCAAAAAGCATGTAGTGAAGACCTTTACGGATATGTGGGAAACTAGTGAAGGGTGCCGGGGAGTAACATTTCTGGTATTTGGATTGGTATTGGCTGGATTAATATTAAGTCTTATTCCACGGGAAGACTCACATAACGATGAGCCCATTTGGTACGATATCGAATTGAAGCAATTAAATCAAACTGGAAACAACGATTATGTCATTATAGTTAGCGAGTCCGATCCTCTATTAGAATGCCCTATCGAGGATGCGAGATTCAGCCTTTTCGGTCTACAAAGGCAGAGCTTGTTTGCCGACCTGAACCGGGTTTCGGAAATTAATGGAACATCGATAGACAATGAAACCTTTATCGCTTTTCACGACAACGACGATGATGGTAACATCTCGATGGGGGATGTTTTCTTGATCAATAGCGTTGACCATGTTGATGATGATGGTAATCCATCACCGGGTTATGCTGGACCGGGGTGCGTCTTTGAGGTAAGAGGAAACAATGTATACATGGCGGAGATCGAGTTGAAATAGAAGTGTATTTCCGCAGAAAATATGCCACCCCGGCCAGCGCAGGAATTTGGTTGGGGGGCTTGGGACGGCATCCCCATAATCATCCCCTCAGGGATGTGCTTTTCATCCTGTGGTCGGCTATCGCCTCCCACGAGGGCTATCGCCCTCGGTGCATCGTGTTCTTGTATCATTCATGTTTATTTTGTAAAAGGGCTTGTATGGCTTGCGCACCAAGCCCTTTTACCAAAGAGAGTCGAACTAACGATCGTACCCGCTAATAAAAAACCATCTACTTCGGATAGTAGCTCTTGATGTACTCCTCGTCGATCTTCTTCAGCTCGTCCTTGGGGATGCCGGTCAGAAGGTTCCAGCTCAGCGTCAGCGTGTCCTCGATGGAGCGGTCCTCGTTCTTGCCCTGGGTTATGAACTTCTCCTCGAATTCCTCCGAGAACTTCAGGTACTGCGTGTCGCGCTCCGAGAGGGCCTCCTCGCCCACCACCGCCACCAGCTCGCGCAGCTCGCACCCTTCCGCGTAGGCAGCGTAAAGCTGGTTCGAGACCTGATCGTGGTCGCCCCTGGTCCTTCCCTCGCCTATCCCCTGCTTCATCAGCCTCGAAAGGCACGGCAGCACGTTCACCGGCGGTATCACCGACCTGCGGTACATGTCCCTCGACAGAACTATCTGTCCCTCGGTGATATAGCCCGTCAGGTCCGGTATCGGATGGGTGATGTCGTCGTCGGGCATGGTCAGGATGGGTATCATGGTTATGGATCCTTCCTTACCCTTCACCCTCCCCGCACGCTCGTATATGCACGCCAGATCGGTGTACATGTATCCAGGATACCCACGCCTCCCGGGCACCTCCTCCCTGGCCGCTGCGATCTCCCTCAGGGCCTCGCAGTAATTGGTCATATCCGTGAGAATGACCAGGATGTGCATGTCCTTCTCAAAGGCCAGGTATTCCGCGGTGGTCAGTGCCATCCTCGGGATGATGATACGCTCGATGGCGGGGTCGTCCGCCAGGTTCAGAAAGAGAACGCTCCTCTCTATGGCCCCGGTCCTCTCGAAGTCGCGAACGAAGAAGTTCGCCTCCTCGGCGGTGATGCCCATGGCGCAGAAGATAACGGCGAACTCCTCCTCCTGCCCCTTCACCTTGGCCTGTCTAGCTATCTGGGCCGCCACGTCGTTGTGGGGAAGTCCCGATGCGGAGAATATGGGGAGCTTCTGACCCCGTACCAGCGTGTTCAGCCCGTCGATGGTGGATATGCCGCTCTGGATGAAATCCTTGGGATATTCCCTGGCTGAAGGGTTGATGGGGGCTCCGTTGATGTCCAGGACATCCTCGGGGATGATGTCCGGGCTCTCGTCTATCGGCCTTCCCGTGCCGTCGAAGACGCGGCCGAGCATCTCGCCCGATAGGGGTATCTTCATGGTCTCGCCCAGGAATCGGACGCTGGTCAACTCCGTGTCGAGTCCCTTTGTTCCCTGGAATACCTGTATGACGGCCTTGTCGAGATGGGTCTCCAGCACCTGTCCCAGCCTGATATTTCCCGTCGGGTCCTTTATCCTGACCACCTCTCCGTACGCCACCTTCTCCACCTTCTCCACCACCAGGAGCGGTCCCGATATCTCTCCCACGGTGGAATACTCCTTGTACTTCAATTTCTTTATATCCGCCCCCGCGTCACCGGCCGCTGCAGGGCTCTTCGCGGGTTCGTCCTCGTCCATTATGATATCGAATACGGGCTCCTCGCTCATGTGGACGCCTCCATCTTCTTGAAAGTGCGGTTAATAAGGTTCACCACGCTCTTGGAATCCCTCTTGAAGGTCTTGTTGTCGATGTACTTGAGACGCGATATCCTCTCCTTCACCTCACGCTGCGCCTTCAGGACCTCCACCCTTACGCCCTTTCCAAGTGCCTCCACGAGCCTGTCGTAGTAATCCAGCATTATCTTCATCATGAGATACTGCTTCTCGGTGGGACAGTAGGTGTCCACCCTGTGATATGCGTGCTGCTGAAGGAAATCCTCCCGGATGATCCTGGCACCCTCCAGGACAAGCTGCTCGTGATGGGGGAGCGCGTCCGGCCCCACCAGCTGGACGATCTCCTGGAGCTCGTTCTCCTTCTGGAGCAGTTTCATGGCCCTGATCCTCAGTTCGGGCCAGTCCTCCTTCACGTTCGCCTTCCACCATTCGCTGGCCCTCTCGAGGTACAGGGAGTAGCTCTTGAGCCAGTGTATGGCCGGAAAATGCTTCCTGTCCGCAAGGTCCGAGTCCAGGGCCCAGAACACCTTGACGATGCGCAGCGTGTTCTGCGTCACCGGTTCGGAGAAATCACCACCCGGCGGTGAAACCGCCCCGATGATGGCTATGGAGCCCTCCCTCTTCTCCGGAGCAAGCACCTGTACGAAACCGGCCCGCTCGTAGAAATCCGCCAGCTTCGAGGCGAGGTAGGCGGGATATCCCTCCTCGCCCGGCATCTCCTCCAGCCTGCCGGATATCTCCCTTAATGCCTCTGCCCAGCGCGACGTGGAGTCCGCCATGAGTCCCACGGTGTAGCCCATGTCCCTGTAGTATTCGGCTATGGTGATGCCGGTATAGACACTGGCTTCCCTGGCCGCCACGGGCATGTTTGATGTGTTGGCGATGAGTATTGTACGGTTCATCAGCGGCTGGCCCGTCCTTGGGTCCTCCAGTTCGGGGAACTCCATGAGAACCTCTGTCATCTCGTTCCCCCTCTCGCCGCATCCCACGTAAACGATGATGTCCGCGTCGCACCACTTGGCCAGCTGATGCTGGGTCACGGTCTTGCCGGTACCGAACCCTCCCGGGATGGCAGCCGTACCCCCCTTGGTAAGGGGAAAGAACGCATCCAGTATTCGCTGTCCCGTCAGAAGCGGTATCTCGGGGTCGTGTTTCTTCTTGAAGGGCCTCGGGATCCTTACGGGCCAGTACTGCAGCATAGCGAGGTTGCTCTTCTTTCCGTCATCCTCGAGGCTGGCGATCGGATCCTCGATGGCGTAATCCCCCTCCTGTGCCACGTAGGTGATCTTTCCCTTGATGTTGGGGGGCACCAGTACCTTGTGAAGGACCACTGGTGACTCCTGGACGACACCGATTACGTGGCCGCCGCTGACCTGCTGCCCGGCCTTGGCCTTTGGGACGAAATGCCACTTCTTCTGGTAATCCAGAGCGTCGACGTTCACCCCCCTGGAGATGTACATGCCGGTCTTCTCCTGTATCTTCGCCAGAGGACGCTGGATACCGTCGTAGATCATGCCGATGAGTCCCGGGGCCAGGGCCACGGACAGGGGCATGTTGGTATGTACCACCTTCTCGCCCGGCACTACGCCCGACGTTTCCTCGTAAACCTGCATCGTGGCCTCATCCCCCCGAAGGCCGATGATCTCACCTATGAGACCCTCGTTACCAACCCTCACCACGTCGTACATCCTGGTTCCCTTCATCCCGTCCGCCTTGACCACGGGACCAGCTATGGATATTATCCTTCCCTCTTTGGTAGCGCTCATCTTAACACCCTTTCATTCTCGTCCGCATCCAGAAGACCGTATGATAGTTGACTCTCCTCGGGAGATCTCCAGCATCCCGGAGAGGTGCATTCTAGCATTAATCCAGCTTCCTAAAAGAATCATATTAAAAATAGTTTACTCGACATGTTCTTCATTTTTATATCGAATATGCGTCTCGAATCGTAATTATGTCAATATTAATGTTACCCGGTGTACCATTTCATATGTTTCGACAGCCCCTCCGGAGCCATTTTGCGAACACGAACAACTGAATGAACGCCATACGATGATATGTTACAGATCTTCCGCCCGTGGTGCTGCGCTTCGCCTGTATGTTCTGCTCTATGTCGAGAGGGGTCAGGGCCGTTCCCGCGACCCTGGTGAATGCGCGTCCCACATCCTTCAGCCGATGTGCGTCCGATCCCCCCACCATTCCCCTGTCCATCTCGTAGGCCAATTTCCTGGCTCTCCAGTTCTTGTGAGGCACCGAGTAGCCGTTGAGCACCTCAATACCATTTATTTCCAGCTCCCTTATCTTCGATCTCTTCATCCCGTTGGGAAACCTGCCCGGATGGGCCGCAACGGCGAAACCCCCCTGATCGTTCACCCTTTCGATAGTCTCTTCCGGGGAGAGCCCCTTCTCTATCCTCTCGGTTATATTGTAGGCCAGAAGATGGCCGTGTGAGGTGGATATCTCCTCCCCGACAAGAACGGTGAAATCCCTGTTGCCCCTTGCATAATCCCTGGCCAGGAGAGCCCCCCTTATCTCGTTATGGTCGGTTATAGCAACTCCGGATAGGCCGATCTTCCTTGCCCATCTCACAACGTCGACCGGCTCGACCTTGCCGTCCACGGAATACTTCGAATGAACATGCATGTCTATCTTCATCGTGCATACCCGGCGGGTTGCTATATTGGGGTATCCCGTTCTATTGACGGGCATAATCTCTGTCCCGATTCGATGTCCGTTTGAGTATGTTCTAGTATATCCTCGATCCCGGCTCGATGTCCCCATCCGGGACGATGAGGGATACCGTACCGTCGTCGCCCTCGGCCGCAAGTAGCATGGCCTCCGACCGGATCCCGCGGATATTGGCAGCCTCGAGGTTCACCACCACCGCAATGCTCTTTCCTTCGAGGTCCTCCGCCCTGTAATGCTTTCGCAGTCCGGCCACCATCTGCCTCGTCTCCGTACCTATGTCCACCGTGATCACGAAGAGCTTCTTCGCATCGGGATGAGCCTCCACCTTGACGATCTTTCCGATCCGAAGGTCGATGGCCTTGAAATGATCGAAGCCCACCGTCTCCTTCACCGGTCTGGCCTTTTTGGTAACGACCCCCGCGTCCCCCATTCCCGCCTCCTTTTCCTGTGCTAGGACGGAGTCGATATCGAGCTTACGGAAAAGAGGCCTGGGCTTTCTGATGACAGTGCCCACCCGGGGTTCCGACAGGGCGTCCTTCCAGCTCTGCTTCGAGACCTCGCCCTCGTGTCCCAGCATCTTGTAGAGCTTCTGCGCGCTTCCTGGCATGAACGGCGACATGAGGTATGACATGGTGCTGGTGAGACGGAGCATTGTATGAATGGTGTTCCTGGCTGCGTCCGGGTCGCTCTTCACGGTCTTCCAGGGCTCCTTCTTCGTGAGGAATTCGTTCCCCCTTCTGGCAAGGTCCATGAGGGATTTGACAGCGCTCTGAAATCGGCATCTATCTATGTTGTCCCCCACCTCGTTCATGGCCCGCTCAACCTCCCGCAGAAGGTCTCTCTCGTCATCATCCTCCGCGTGGTCCTCGGTATAGGAAGGTATCTCCCCGTAATGTTTCTGTGTGAGAACGAGCACCCTGTGGATCATGTTCCCAAGGGTCGCTATAAGGTCCTCGTTGATGGTGCGTACGAAGTTCTTCCACGTGAAGTCCGTGTCCTTGTGCTCGGGCATGTTGATGGTGAGGTAGTAGCGCATCAGGTCCGGGGGGTAGCGCTCGAGGTAATTGGGTATCCAGACCGCGTGTTTGCGGGATTTCGAGAACTGTTCGCTGTTGAGGGTCAGGTACTGGTTGGAGGGAACGTCGTACGGAAGGTTCATCTCCGGGTCGAAACCGGCTATCATGGCGGGGAATATGATGGTGTGGAACGGTATGTTGTCCTTGGCCAGGAAGTAGTATATCCTCGCATCCTTGTCGTACCAGAAATCCTTCCACATGTCGGGCTTCCCGAGGTTCTGGCAAACCTTCTTGGTACAGGAAAGATAGCCGGTAACGGCCTCGAACCAGACGTAGATACATTTCTTGTCGTAGCCTGGAACGGGTATGGGAACGCCCCATCTGAGATCCCGTGTTATGGCGCGGTCCTCAAGCCCCTCCTCGAGCCAGCTCTTGGTCATTCCGGTCACGGCGGGTCTCCAGTGGTCCTTTCCCTCGAGCATGTTCCACAGGGGCCCCTCGAGATGGGTGAGCCGCAGGTAGAACTGCTCGGTCTCCTTCCGGACGGGCGTCCCGCCGCAGAGCTTGCATCTGGGCTTCTCCAGTTCGTCGGCATCCAGGGTCTTGCCGCATCCGTCGCACTGGTCGCCCCTTGCATCGGCGAAGCTGCAGTGCGGGCAGGTCCCCTCGATATAGCGATCGGGTAAGAATCGATCGCACTGGGGGCAGTACGGGGCCATGAGCTCCCGCTTGTAAATGTAATTCTTATCAAGCAGGTTCTGAAAAAGCTCGTGCACCACCTCGAAGTGGAAGGGGTCGTGGGTCTTCGAGAAAAGGTCGTAGGATATCCCCATCCGCTCAAGGCAGTCGCTGTTCAGCCGGTGGAACCTGTCGGCGACCTCCTCGGGAGTGGTCTTTTCTTCCTCGGCCGTTACGGTTATGGGCGTTCCGTGCTGATCGGACCCGGATACCATGAGCACGTTGTTGCCCGCCATTCTCTGGTATCGTGCGAATATGTCTCCCGGAAGGAAACAGCCGGCGAAATGTCCCAGGTGAAGCGGCCCGTTGGCATAGGGCCAGGCAGTGCATACGAGTATGTTCCTCATTCTCCCACCTCTATATCGTGCGTCCGACCGCTGTGCGGTTCCCGAACAGTAACGGCGGAACTGCATTTCTCTTAATTAGGTTTTTCCCGGTGGCGGGAGGATGGAGGGAATTTGGCCGTACGAGATAAAATTAGACCTGCTTCGTAAGGAGACCAGTGGAGCTGGTGTTGCACACAATATGGACACTCCCGGCGCGACAATGCAGCATACGAGTCATTCACCGGTCCCGATGCCCTTTTCAATCGAGAAGGCTCCAACGATATATGGTGGAAACGGGATTCCCCGCGAGCGGGTTTTCTCAGTATCTGATCAGATAGAGAAAATGACTATATAGAACGTTCGGACTTGCCGCCAACATCCGAAGAGTATCGAAGGATAGGTCCGTACGAACCATCCTATGACTACGGAGGAGGTCTTAAAGTGGTAAAGGTGAACTATGACGACGGGACGATCAAATTCGATAATGATTGGTACACGATAGAGATGCTGAAGAGCCAGATCATGGACATGATGAATTCCGGGAACAACAGGGTCGCAAGGCATGCACGGGCCCTGGAAGATCTCGACGGCGCCATGGAAGGAGCCGATTCCATCTATGCCGTTCTACCGGCCAGGACGCTGGTGGGATTGAGAAAGATAATGTCGGAATCTTCAATGAGCATGGGTGACTGCGTCAGGGATGCATTGACCCGGTATTTTCGCAAGTGAGACGGGCTTGAAATACGCCGGCGCCCGGTAGATCATCCATGTCTTTCAAACGAGTATCAGATTCGCCAGTATCACGGTGATGGTGAACATCGTGAGCGTAACCGGTATCACGTTGCCGAATGCCACCTTCAGTTCCACCCTGTCGTCGCCGTACTTGATGTTGGTACAGAAGTAAATGATGATGAGCGCGGTCAGCAGCAGGTATACCCCTATGACCAGGGAGAATATCTCCGGCGCGATGGCCGCCTCCCCTCCGAATCCCAGTGCGAAGGCGCCGATCCCCGGTATGTCGGCCGTATCGTTCCCCATGAAGGGATCTATCCCCGACAGGTTCTCGGTCAGCATTAGATAAAGGGCCGTGGTGATGCCCATGATGAGCGGGCCGAAGATCGAGCCGGTCGTCAGCATCATGCTCCGCACCCCCGAAAGCCTGTTGTCCACCTCCTTCTCGACGTTCTTGAGGTCCCGCAGGTACCGGGATATCTTTATGATGGTGGCTCCCGCCGCCGATGCGTCCTTCCTTATGGAGTCCACCACCGTCTTCATGGTGGCGCTGATGGTCTTCGAGGGCATCTCGTGCAGGATGCCCATGGGTCCGAAGAGGGCGTCCTTCAGTGTGCTTCTCACCACCTGCAGATTGTAGAACATCTGGCGGTACAACCGGCCGACATGACTGCCCTCCATGGTCCTCGACGTGGTCCTCAGCGATTCCTCGAAGGATTTCCCCTCCGCTATACGGCTGCCAAGATGGTACAGCGCGTCGGGGAACTCCTCCTCCATCTTCAGTATCAGCTCCCGCTTCCTCTTCTGATGTTTCGACGTGCTGCGCGAATAGTGGACCACACCAAGACCCGCCCCCCATATTATGGGCATTGGGGCCAGCGATCTCATAAGCGGCTCCTCGTTGGGCCCAAGGGACCGTATCCACAGGACCCCCGCTACCAATCCCGCCAGGAATATGATGATCGACGTCGTTATGATGATGATACGTCTTCTTCTCGATAGGGGGTTCGGTATGCGGGGGGGCACCGACGTCCCCGGCCTGGTGCCCAGGATGTGAAATGCATACAGGAACGTGGCCGCCGGGAACACGATGTCCATCAGCACCACTATGAGGGGAAGGGACTCGGCACCGACCTGTAGCAGGGGCAGCATTGCCCCGATTATCATTGGCAGCATGATCCCGAGTGAGAATAATATCATGGTAGGTGCAGTGAGGGAGTTGGCGAAGTTCTCCATCTGCCGCTTGGTGCCCTCCAGGATGATCTCGTTTGCAGTGTCCAGAGCGCGGTGAATACCCTCCCGGGACTTCTCTATGGCGGCGTTCCTGATGTTGTAGAGCGCCCGCTTGAACTCCTCGCTGAACTCCCCGCAGAAGATGGCGAAATCCAGGAATGATTCCTCGATACTGTCGAACTGCCGGATGTACACGTTCCACAGTATCTTCTTCAGGTTGGAGGAAAGGGGCTCGTCCACGTTGTCCGAGGCGAACTCGATGGCCGTGTTCAGCGAAGGATTGAGATACATGGACATGGACATGTAGTTGATGGTCTCCGGCAGCCGTCCCAGCGTGTTTATCTGGACCTTGCGGGCCTTGGTCATTGGGTACCGAAGGATGACATTTCCGGCTATGGGCGGGGCCAGGAGCGTTATGAGACCCAGAGATATGATGATGACATTTCCGATATTCATGCCCATTGCCGAGAACACGACGAATATGATTATGTCGAAGGCCACCATGAAGGCGAAGATACCCATCATGAAGAGCTGTGACAGCACGATCACCTGATAGGGCTCGACGTTGTAGCGCAGATACTTGAGAGAGAAGTTCATCTCGTGCTTGTCGTACTTGAGCTTGGCCTTGGAGAACTTCTCCTGGGCGAGGTTGAAGCGGTTCTCCTCGTCCCAGTACCTCTCGTCCTTCTTGGGATATCTCTTCTTTGCATCCCGAAAATCGTCCTTGGCCCTCTCGAAGATCTTCCTGGCCTTCTCGAACTCGGCCTCCCTGCCCTCGTCATATTTCTTTTTCTTCCTGCCCCTATCCTTCACCATCATGCCAGTGGCCAGTTCGCAGCCCGTGGTGAACCAGTTCTCGACGTAGAAGTCCGGGCCCAACCTGTCAGAGCGATCTTCAACGGGCATGTAGCACGCGCCTCTTGAAAATGTTTAACCATTCGTCATAGACCGTGGAATAATCTATGGCCCGAAAACTGGAATAATGACGCTGGATGACGTTCCAGAAGATGTTGTTCGCAGTGCTCACGGCCTCGATACCGAGAAGGCTCGGATCGTTGTTCTCCCTGGCCTTCTGCACCAGGGTCTGCTTGATATTGGCACGGACGTTGATGTTCTTCATGACGTCCTCCATGGACATGCTCCATTTCTGGGCGATGCGCCCCAGGAGCTCGGAGCGGTAATTGAAGTTCTTGGTGGGCTGTACGACGTCCTTGTCGGGATTGTAGACCATGAGGTCCCTGAACATGTCGTCCTCGGAGAGCTTGATGTCCTTCCTGACCTCGGCTATCTGGGTCACCCTCTTTATGCTGTCCTGGATGCCGCTGGGCCTGGTGAGGCCCGCCACGAGGATGACGTCCGTTGCGGTGAAGGATTCCCGGTTGATGCCCATGTCATAGACGATCCTCTCGTAAACCGCCTTTGCCGAATTGGCATGGAACGTCCCGAGAACGGAGCTTCCCGCCGTTCCCGCCCTCATGGCCTCGTACAGCGTCCTGGCTTCCTCTCCTCTCACCTCGCCCATCACTATGGCCGACTCGCCCAGGCGAAGGGACACCTTCAGAGCGTCCATTGCGCTGCGTTCGCCCATGGAACCCAATGTAGATTGGATGAACAGGGACTGGACCTTGTATCCCATGTTCTGCATCTTCATGCCGGGCAGCTCCAGCGTATCCTCGATGGTGAGTATCCTCTGGCTCTTGGGAAACTCCAGGAGCAGAGCGCCAAGAAGCGACGTCTTCCCGGCTCCCCTGCTGCCGGTGACTATGATGGTGGCCTTTCCGTCAATGAGGAACGACATGAGCCCCGCGGCCAGGGGGGACAGGCTGCCGACGTCTATGAGCTTGGGCAGCGTCCAGGGGTCCATTGCGTGCTTTCGGAGGGCGAAGGCGGTTCCCTGGGGGCTCATGGGCCTTCCCACCACCGTGACCCTCGTGTCGTAGGCGTGAAGGTCGCATTCCAGGACCGGCATGGCCTCCGAGAACGGCCTGCCGCTGTCATACCTGAACCGGGAGAGCATGCTCTCCACGTCGTTGGATGACAGGATTATATTTGTACGGCATTTCTCGGGGAACTGCGAACGACCGATCTTGCCCAGGATCACGTAGACGAGGTTGTCCGGTGCCGGAGCGTCTATGTATATGTCGTGGATATTGGGATCCCCGAGGATTATCTCGATTATTCCCATTCCGGCAGTGTATCTGGCAAGGACGGAGGAAAGGCTCTGGATCTGCTCGGTGACCTTCCCCTTGTCCAGCTTTATATCGTAGAGGCTCGCCAGCTCGTAGAGGTGGAACTCCCCGAACTTCCTGACGTAGTCCTTTGCCTGGTTGATGTTCGAGAGCTGTATGTTGGGCGGAAAATCCTCCATGAGGTTCCTTCGCGAGATATCGAGCAGTCGGAGGAACTTGTCGCCCAGGGCGTATTCCGGCGGTGAGATGTGGTAGTAACCCTCTGTCTCGTCCTCGAGCTGGTAGATGGTGACCTTTGCGTCCCCGACCTTGTACGATATGAGCTCCTTGGCATTGCTGGGGGGTTTGGGTATGAGCCATGACGATGAGAAATGAGGCTTGATCCTGCGGTTCAAACTGAATATTCTGTACATCCCGGACTTGATGCTCTTGAAGTTGGTCTGACCCTCGAACCTGTGCATCCGGCTCTGGATCTCCTGGACCTTCCCCACCACGTCCTTTGACGTAATGCTGCCCATCTCCACCTTCTTCTCCTTGAAGACCCACTCGTCGGTTGCCCCGGGCTCGTACTTGGTCAGGGCGGATGTGGAATACGGGTCGTCGTTCGGGTTCATCGTCACCACGTTCTTATTTACAATGGATCATGTGGATGTGTATACGATCTTGTAGGCGCTCATCAGGATGAAACCGACCAGGTTCTCGAACCTAATGGTTATATCCTCGATGTTCTCCAGGGTCTGGAACCTGCACACGTTGCAGTAGTCCTCCTTTGGCTGGAACCTGTTGACGTCGCTCATCATGGGACCGATGCGCTTGTAGAACACCTCGATGTCCTTGGAAAAGGCACTCTTCCACTGTTTGAAGAGCTTCTGGGGGTTGACCGGGCACGCGGTGCATGGGATCTTCTTCTTGTGCTTGGGATGGTGCAGCTTGAACTGATGCTCCGGTTTTCTAAGGGCGAAGTTCCCTATCTGGTTGAGAAGGGCCTTCATTCTCTCTAGAAGCTCCACGGAATCGCCGAAGTACATGGTATCTAGGTAATGGGATATGTAGAGGTAGTCCACCATGTATACCTCTGTGAGGGAATTGAGAATTCCGTTTATGCAGGCCGGGTTCGCTATGGAGTAGTTCTGCGGGCAGTTCTTGCAGTTGATTACCATCTTCTGCTTCTGCCCCTCGTACTCGAGCCCGTAATCGCAGCGTTTTCTCTGCCGCTGTTCCTGCTTCTTTCCCTTGCCCTTTCCCATTCCATTCTCACTCTCCGGAACCTCGTGGAGCCAGCCCTGATATGAACAGAATCATCGTATATAATCATTTTCGCAACATGGCTGAACCTCTCGAAGCAAAGGTGGATGGTATTATGTATGAAATTAAAAGGGGAGACTTGGACACAACCGGCACTTCCTTTCGCCAACAGGTAAGAGGGCCGCCGAGCGACAGCAAACGCCCGTAGGCTAACGTGCCGAGGGTGCCCATTTCATTCCGCCCAATCAGAGATTGTGCTGCACCCTCGAAAGCTTGGTAGCTTTCTACGGGTACAGTTGCATCTGATTCAACGGAACGCAGTGGGCGGCGGCCTGATACCATATTATTCAAATGCATAATTACATGGGGCCGGGCCCCACGGGTCGGCATGGGCCGACCGTATGTACTTTTTTTCATATGTCGGGGCTCCGATGAGGCGGGCGTGCGGTGAAATCTCGCTCGTCCCTTCTGTTCTCGTTGAGTATTGACAGATTAATTGGTTAAAGACGATTTTGTTGATCATGATCAAACAATCCCGTGAATTCGACCACCGTCATTTTATTTCACTAAAGTGATAAATCATGAAGAACCCACGCTACAAGCAAATCCGATCATTCCCGCGTTACCAAATATCCCTCATCCCCCTCAACCTCTCCATGAAGTATCTCGCCCTTCGTTCCTTCCTCTCGTCCTTCCTTCTCATTATATGTTGAAGGTGCCAGTAGAACATCGCAGCGGCGCCCCATCTCACGTAATGCGGCAGCAGCTCCCGCTCCGGTGCGGTAAGCCCTCTGACCGCCTCGTACTCGGATAAAAACGCTTCCACCAGTGTGGGCTCCAGGGCATTATCGACGAAACAGAATCCGTTTACTGCCACCCCCACGTCGTACATAATAATATCGGTACAGACCTCCTCCCAGTCGATGATGGCAGCCAGCTTCCCCCCCCGGAATATGGTGTTGTCCGGGAACACGTCGCCGTGCACGAGGCCCCTGGGCAGCTCGATCCGCAGCGGAGCTTTCAGCTGCTCCGTCACCTCCTTGAAGTACGAAAACAGATCGGGATACCTGTGGCGGGCTCCTCCGAACTGCCGCACGAGAGAAGAACATTTGTCCATGGTGATGGCATTGGGTCTTTGGAACTTTTTCCAGTTGGCGAAGAGATTCAGCCCCGCCAGCGCCCGTGCGGTCTCCGCCACCGTCTCCCTCGAGAGCTCCGGCTCGCACCCTTCTATGAGATCGTATATGACCACCACCTCCCCACCACTTCGCGTGACGAATTCTCCGTCGCCTCGGGCCACCGGGTAGGCAGCGGGGAAATAAATTTTATTCAGTTCCCCGAGAACCCCTATCTCGTAGGCCACATCCTCTCCCTTCTCCCTGCAGAACCGCAGCAGGAAACGACCTGCATCCGTGGTAACCGCCAGGTTCAGGTTGGAATATCCCTTGGGCAGTTTTTGACAGTGCTTCGGCTCGCCCAGGTCATAGTCCTGTAAAATATCTGCTATCCGGTCCGGGCCCGGTAACGAATTCTTTGGCCGCTCAAGGCCTTTTGGGACCATGGAACGTGAAGTGTACCGTAAATATTTCAAGTTACCTGCGCACCACGGCCGTATTCGGAAGGGGGGACGGGGATCCCTTTGCCCTCCCTTTCTTCCCGTCCTTTCTGTGCATGGCTCGCTCCTTGCGGAAGTTGAACACGGATTCCATCAACACATCGCCCCTGTTCTTTCCCGCGGGTCCCCTCGCCGGAATTCCGCCCGGCGGCGGTGGAAAATGTTTTGTCGGATAGGTCGGTGACCGAGGCGGCCCACCGGTTCGCTCAAACGGGGATTGCGGTCCCGAACGGTGTTCCTCCACCTTTCTGGACATCTCCCGCAGCACCACGAATATGACCAGTACTACACCGATCCCCAGGAACAGTATCAGAATGCTCCTGACACCGCCGACGGTCACGATGTCGAGAATGCCCGCCCCCTCGGCTCTTTTATCATCTTTGCCGGTGGCGTTCACTTCACCGGAACTCGCCCCGTGACCGGCATCCCCATTCATAACGGTCCGCGGCCCATCGAGTTCCGCCCACTCGCCGCCGTCTTCACCTGTCCGGGCATCGGCTTTTTTCTGGATAACATCGGGCTCGACATCTTCCTTTCCGGTTCCGTTTCTGTCAATGTTGAAGTCGTTCTCAAAGCCAGCGCCCGGTTCGTTCTTGGGCATGACGTCTTTCTCGCAGGGTACGTCCGTGGAATTGCTGCCTTCCACTTCCACTTCGGTCGCATTTTTGTCATTCCCGGTTGGAACGTTGAAGGGGGACCAGCCGCCAGCATCCTCGGGATACGAATCGAAGGCATCGCAGAATCCGTCCCCGTCGCCGTCCCTCGAGATCGCGTACGGAATGAACCCGTTCACCTCCGGTTCCTCAATGGCGTCGTCTTCCAGGGTATCGAGCTCCGGATATGAGCCGGCATCGGTCGGGTCTTTTCCGTACATGCGCTCCTGGCCGTTGAGAACGCCGTCGCCGTCGCTGTCGGCGTCGGGATTTCCCGGCTCGTCCGAATCGGATATACCGTTGCAGTCCCGGTCCCCGTAATCCGGGTGGGAATAGGGATCGGTCGGATCTTTACCGTCCTCCACCTCGTGACCGTCCAGGAAACCGTCCCCGTCCGTGTCAGGATTGCCGGGATCCGCCCCGTGCCGTCCTTCGTCCGCATCGGCCAGAAGATCGCAGTCCCGGTCCGGCATCCGGGGGACGATACAGGGATCCGTGGGATCGCTGTCGGTCATCACCTCGAAGCCGTCCGTGTATCCGTCGTTATCCGTATCGTGGTTCAACGGGTCGCAGCCGAGCTCAAGCTCCCGTCCGTCCAGGAGACCGTCGCAGTCCGTATCATTTCTCAATGGATCGCATCCCTCCTCCAGTTCCGGGCCATCCCACAGCCCGTCTCCGTCCGTGTCGGGATCCTCGGGGTCGGTCCCGTTCAGCCACTCGGAGAGATCGGTCAATCCGTCGGCATCTTCATCATTGTTTTCCGGAACGGAGCCCGGATCAGATGCATTCGAATCGAAGATCCACTCCCATCCATCGAGATAACCATCTCCGTCGCTGTCCGTATCCAGGGGATCGCTCCCCAGGTATTCCTCCAATCCGTTGCTAAGGCCGTCCCCGTCCGAATCGGCATTCGGATTTCCCGGTTCCTGGTTATCTGGTATGCCATTACCATCGCTATCGCCGTTCCCGCCTCCTGTGATGCCATCGTTTTCCAGCCCATCGGTGATACCATCTCCGTCGGTGTCTGGATTATTCGGGTCGCTGCCCTGCTGGCCGCTCTGACCGCCCTGGCCGCTCTGGCCACCCTGTCCACCTCCGTGATGACCGCCGGCCCAGGGATCTGTCAGTTCTCCATCGTATTCCCAGTCCCATCCGCCGCTGCCCTCGGTAAAACTACCCACGTCGATGAAGAGACCGGTATGATCGGATAAGAATCCGTGCGAAAGGGATAGGTTCGTGATCTCGTTCACGTGATCGTTATTGCTCCCGTCCCTGGCCATGAGCTCCCGGAGCTCCTGAACCCTCTTGTAGGCCCAGAATCTCGCCACGAAATCCCCGTCATACGAAGGAGTGATATCGAATTCCTGGACCGTCAGAAATCCCCCTTTGGAGCAATCCCCCTCGACATTCGCGACGATGCTGCCTTCGTTGAGATCGAGCCTTCCACCGATTATGACCTCCGAGCCCCCGTAAAGGCAGTGGACCTTCGATGGGTAGACGGAGTGGGCTTCACGGAAGCCTATCTCCTCCGTACTGGTGGGTATGTAACCACCCTTGTAGCTGAAGCTTATATCTCTCAGAAGGGGGGAGGAGACCATGGAATAGAAATCCAGGAGCTGGGCGGCCGCGTCGGACTGTTCATATATCCTCCTTGAGAAACCGTAGTTCTCCAGGGACAGGCCCTCGAGCAGTGAAAAGTCCACGTCATCGCCAAAGCCGAGACAGTAGACCGAAGCTCCGTTTGCGTTCAAGCCCTCTATGTTCTCCCGGATCCTTGCCGCATCGGTGAACCTTCCCCGGTTGGCCAGGCCGTCGGTGAGCATGATGATCACCGGTTTTCGGGGTGTCTCCGTCTCCCCGGCACCGGACAGTTGATCGAGAGCGACCTCCAGGCCATCGTTCAGATTTGTCGATCCCGATGCATACGCGCTCTCCACGTATTCCTTCGCGGAAACAAGGGCTTCTTCCGTGGCCTTCGTCAGCATACCGGTGTAATTGTGTATCTCGTGGTCGAACAGTATGATGTTGAACCTGTCTCCCTCGTGCAGGGATGAGATAATATCCGTAAAGGCGGTCTTCAGCTGCTTTAATTTAGTACCGCACATGGAACCGGATTTGTCCAGTACGAACACGATATCCTTGTCCATCACATCCGCTCCCAGCGTATCGGGGGTGGGTGAGAAAACGTGGAGAAAATAGGTCTCCTCGTCCCTCATGCCGCAGTACAGCCGGCCCCCGATGGGAAGGTCCTCGGTGGTGAATCTCAGGAACATGTTAGATAGAGTGGAGGCGTCGTAATCGTGAAGGTCCATCCGGATGCGGTCCGGGCCGAACCACTCCACCGAGGATTCATCGAAGTCGCCGGAGACGTTCAATGATGCGAGGGGCGCGTGGGCCGTGATGTCCACTCTCACGTTCACCCGGGGTACGACACGTTCTCCATTCAGACCGTGGAGGTAGAGGTCGTAGCGGTAACTGCCGATGCTGAGAGTGGTGATCTCCTCGTAGGTAATACGGCAGATAATTGTCTCCCGGGGTCCGAAATTGATGCTGTATGGGAACTTCGTGGTCTCCCTGGACAGCATTATTGCTGCGGAATGGCCCTTGGCCATGGCCTGCTGAAAATTATCCTCCGCCTCCGCCTTTGGCATTAGCTCCGCGAAATGGACCTTGCCGTCAGCTTCGACCGAGAAATTGGTTATAAAGGAATCATCCGGTATCTTGAAGAGGAAAGTATCGCTGATGGGACGCATGAACGGGTTGTGAAGTGTCTGTTCGATGACCGTCCTCGTCATGGAGCTCTCAATTATGGTGCTCACGTTTATGCTTTCGATGGAGGCTCTCAGGGGCAGCCAGGGCTCGGGTCCCTTCGCCCGGGTATCTTGATCCTGTGCCTCCACGGTGGACAGCCCCACCAGAAGTGTCGAGATGAGAAGCAGTACGGAGATCAGCACGAAATAGCGTTCAATATCGGTATGCCTGTGGGTCAGGATATCACAACCTATGGTCATGGGGAGGAATTAATGAAATGAAGGGGATGGAGGAATGGGATGAATGGGATGGATGGTTGGATGGATGGAATGAATGGGATGGATGAATGGGATGGATGGGATGATCGAGCGAAAAAATGAAAAAAGGGGGGGGCCGAGACCCCCCTGATGCCAGATATTTACATCACGACGTGCCAGGAGTTCTCGTAGGTGAGAGTTCCGGGTATGCCGAGCCTTGCGTTGGCGGATATGGACACCGCTCCCGCGAAGACGCTGTCGGGCACGGTGGCCTGTACCGTCTGCGAGAAGTACTTCATGTTCCCGCTAGTGTAGACCACGCTGCCGGGGTCCACGTTGGTCCAGGCGGTGGTGGTGGTGGCCACCCCGTCGCTTATCACGTCGTCGCCCCCTCCGGGCCTGTTATCGGGGCCGTAGGACGTCTGGTTGAAGTAGATGGTCACATTGAGCGGACCCCAGCTGTCGGGCAGTTCATCCTCTCCCAGCTCGGGGAAGGCCATGGTGGCCGGATCGTCCTCGAATCCCAGGAAGATCTCGAAGACCAGCGTCTCGCCCTTCCGCAGCACGAGGTCGTTCCAGGCGCCGTCGCCGAGACCGTTGATCCTGTTGATGATGATGTCGGTCTTGTGCCTTTCCGTGTATTCCAGGGGGTTCGGGTCGATGCTGTCGATCATGCCGTCGCCGTCTGTGTCCGCGTTGTTGGGATCTGTGCCGATCTGGCCCTCCTCGAGGTCTGTGAGACCGTCGCCGTCGCTGTCGGCGTTGTTGGGATCGGTTCCCGCCTCGTATTCCTCCTGGTTGGTCAGGCCGTCGCCGTCGGGGTCGGCCCCGCCGTCGGAGGGATCGGTGGGATCGAGCCCGTGTTCGGATTCCCAGCCGTCGGGCATGTTGTCGTTGTCGGTATCCCAGTCCATGGGATCGGTGTCACCGGGCTCGCCTCCCTCGCCGGGAGTACCGCCGGCGGCTTCCTCGCCGTCGGTCATGCCGTCGCCGTCGGTGTCCGGATTGTTCGGGTCCGTGCCACCGCTGGCCTCCTGCCCGTCGGTGAGACCGTCTCCGTCGCTGTCCGCGTTCCCGGGATCGGTTCCCATGCCCGCCTCTTGGCCGTTGGAGAGTCCGTCTCCGTCGCTGTCCGCGTTGGGATTGCCGGGTTCGGTCCCGTCCGGTATGCCGTTCCCGTCGGAATCCCCGCTGCCTCCGCCGGTTATTCCGTCAATTTCGAGCTCCACGGGCTTCGGGTCGTCTGGATCGGGGATACCGTCGCTATCGGTGTCGCCGTTGAGGGGATTGGTGGGGGACCACATGCCATCCACATTATGTCGGTAATATTCATCGTAGTTCGTGTAGGGGATGTCGGTATAGAGCCCCTGGGAGTGTTCCTCTCCCGGGCAATTCGGAAGGGTCATCCAGTCGTAATCGAGGACCGCATCCACCGGATTCATGGGATTAAGGCCGAGCCTTGTACCCGTGCCCCGTCCGTGCATTATCTCCCAGCCGTCGGGTATTCCGTCGTTGTCTGAGTCGGGGTTGTTCGGATCGGTGCCCCATTCGAACTCCTGAACGTTAGAAACCCCGTCGCCGTCGGCGTCGCCGAAGGCGTCGCCTCCGTCGGTGGGATCCGTTGCAGTTGACATCTCTACGAACATGCCAACAAATGCCGCGAGGACCAGAAAGGTCCCGATGGTTATTCCCGTCATTTTTCTCATTTTTTTCACCTTCTGCGTTTTTTTTCGGTTTTACACCGATTCTAATTATATCATTCTCGCAGAACTATTTAATATTTGTAGGACGATGTTCGAACCCAATTAGGACGATTTTCGAAGCTAAATAGAACAATTTTCGAAGCTAACTAGAACAATCTTCGAATTCAATTAGAACGATATTCGAACTATCGGTGAAAAGGGCGGGTTTTATACAGTGATTATCTGGGAGGTGTTGTTGATTGGAATGAACCGATATGGCCGTTTGATAAGTTATCTTTACCAGGAGGGCTCGATAGCCGGGGGGCGGACAAGGGGTGGTTAGGGCGCACGCGAGCCCGACATAAAATAATTAATAGTGATTACAGCAAGTAGAAAGGACGAGGGCGAATGCCCTCGTGGTCGGCGGCCCGCCGACCCTGGGGCCAGCGGCCCCTTCTACCTATCCATTTTTTGTATTTGGAAAAGGCCCCGTATTCGCCTATGCCGCCCCTCCTCCCGCCCCGGCTACCGGGTCCTTTTCTTTTAAGAGAGTCTGCTCATTTATAGCTTCGGACATTGATCGTACTCACGGGCTTCCGCAATCCAGCATACAAAAAGGGGCAATCATTAATAATGAGATGAACGTAATGTCTTCCGGATGCCTTCCCGAAGATACAAGGATTATCGGTTCTATGCCTTTGTGGCGCTGAATCTAATATCCTCCACCCTCGAGATATATATATTCCAGAAGGGGTTAGATAGGACCATCGGCCCCGTGCTCGAATCCCAGGAAGGCGTCAGCAAGAGCGCAATAATGCACGAGATACGCTCCAATCATAACATGACGAACAAGGTGATAAAGTACCTCGAGGACGAAGATCTCGTGCTCATGGACAGGTTCGAGGGAGAATACCGGATCAAGATCACCAAGCGGGGCATCAACTATCTTCGGGAATACTCCCGGTTCTACGCATCTCTCTTCAAACGGGAGATAGACGAGCTGTACAGGTACCGCGCCCTTCCGACGTGGGCATCCGAACCCCCTATGGAAGAACAGGTATGATCTCGTATTTTCCGCCTGTCTCGACGAACAGCTGTATCCGCAATCGTACCTTCTTCCCCTTCTGAAGAACGAAATGCTCCTTCTCGGTAAGATATGAATACAGGTCTTCTGAAACGCCGTCGTACTCTTTCGGAGCCCTGTATGCGATTATGGCCCTGTTCGGCGGCCACCCTCCACCGGTAATCGCCTTCTCCAGTTTCTTTTCCAGCTCTATGAAATCCTTGAGGTTCGGATCTCCCTTGCCCAAGGTGGCCAGGGCCATGTACGGGGGTTTTCCAAGGAATTTCTTCGGCCTGTGGACAGCAACATCCCATTTGGATCCACCATAGACATATCCGAGGCAGCTCGTCGCATCCCGCTCCACCTCGCGGGAGCTCTCGGGATCGTGCTCCGAAAGGTACGTCCTCAACCTCCCGGCCGGGCTCTTTCCATCCGGTACCGGCGGAAGTGGATCGGCCTCGTAAACGAGCCTGATGGCCCTGAAGTTCTTATCGAAATGGCCCAGGAATTCCCGCATGAACAGGATGACGCGGAGTAGCATCAACCCCGAGATGAACAGGGCCAGGGATATGATGCCCAGGGCCAGGTTGCCGTCCGAAAGGAATGCCACGAAGAGAACTACGAGAATAAAGAGAATGATCCCAAGGAACGCATATGCATATGCCTTGACGTAACGCACCTTGTAGTAGTTGTCGGCCATCTCCTGTGCAAGATCGTAGAGGGCCGTGGTGGGATTCTCCGCCGGGGGTCTGTTCTCCTTCATCCATGCCTTCGATTCTAGTTCATCATATTTAAATATGTATGAAGGAATCTTACTGCACTTTCCTACTTTTTCCTATATATGGATTCGCGACCATTAGGGTAACGAGGTGATGCAAAGTGAACGGTAAAGACCTGAAATTCATACTTCCCGTGGCCGTGGTGGTTGTCATCATACTATCCATCATAGGCATTGCGATAATGAGCGGATCGAAAGACGATGATAATGGCATCGTGGAGGAGGGTTCCTACAACCTTCTTCTGGGGCCCGTACAGGACGAGGGAGGAGATCCCCTTACGGACGTCAAGGTGACGCTTACGAGCGGCGATGCGGAATACAGCGTTCTTTCGGACATCGAGGGATTCGCCAACTTCTCCTTCGACGAGAAACCCGTGTTCGGCGAATACACATTGACCGTGGAACTCGAGGATCACGAGATGGTCCGGAAGAACGTAACCCTCGGATTCACCGACGGGGAAATAAAGCTGAGCGGCATGGCAGGGGACGGCAGCATAGTGCTTCCCAGCATCGTTCTACCTCCGCTTGAGCTGTCAGTGGGACCCGTGACGTCCGAGAACGGTACCCTCACGGGGGCCAGCGTCAAGCTCCTCAAGGACGGCGAACTGATCGCCGAAGCACCGACGGACCTGGAGGGCAAGGTGACCTTCACCTTCGACGAGGCTCCGGCGGACGGGGATTATTTGCTTGATATCTCCCTTGCCGGATTCATCACGACCGAGAATGAAATAAATCTCATATACGACGAGGAGACCCACGCTCTGAACGTCTCGGGCAATATCTCCGATTTGACCCTCGAGGTCATCATGGCGGAACCCGAACCCGTGGAGGAGAACGATCCAGAGTACTTCAAGGAGCTGCCCGTATACGAGGAGCTGGAGGACGCCCGAGAGGTGCCCGTGGACGTCGAGGAGATCATGGATGAGGACGGGGACGGTACGCCCGAATACCTGGACGATATCAAGAAGGAAACGCGCGCGGACGTTGAGGTGGACGATTACGTTGGCGTGGACCAGCAGGGAGATCCCGAGTACAGCCCGGAGATAACCTCCTTCGAAGCAATAGAGCCGGAAGACTACATGGACGCACCGGGGGGCACCAGGGGCGGAAGGAACGGCGTGGGCAACCTGACCCATTATTCCGATATAGTCAGGAAGGAGGATATTCTCGATAACGGTACTGAAGAGATCATGAAGTACGACACCGAGGCGGTGAACCCTGCCCAGTCGGGAGCATTCCAGTCCGAGGTGGGAAGGGTGGGCATCATCATCGAGGAGGTGTTCGAAGCCAACTTCACAAACGGCACCAACTCCACCGACAGGAACAACGACGGT
Organism: uncultured archaeon; assembly: GCA_964423515.1. Lineage (GTDB taxonomy): Archaea > Thermoplasmatota > Penumbrarchaeia > JASLWR01 > JASLWR01 > CAYRFL01. The sequence continues at coordinate 5,227 of CAYRFL010000036.1, read as the reverse complement.
CATCCGGAAGCGCTGGTCATGTGGAAGGTCGTGACCATGGGGGAGGACAGGGACGGGGACAACGTTTCCGACCACAGGATAGTTGCCCTTCAGGTGCTCCGCGTGTGGGACAACAACTCCAACGGCGTGTGGGAGAACTCCAAGGGATTCAGCGCGGTGCTAATAGAGTGGGACAACAACAGCGACGGGTTCTTCGAGGAATCCAAGCGCATGGTGGCCGCCGGCGAGGAGGCGAAGGTGGACGGTAACCTGACCGATCACTTCAAGAGGGTGGCCATCTACTACAATCACACCATAGATATGAACAACGATACCCACTACGAGCTTCACCGGGCAGCTCTGTACGTGCAGGAATACTACGATAACAATTCCAACGGGCATTACGAGTACGGAAAGGAGTTCGCAGGGGGCTTCGAGGGGTACGACGAGGACAGCAACGGGGTAAGCGAGCACGTGCTCCTGGTCTGGGCCGGGAAGGAGCTGGAGGATTCCAACGACGACGGGAACTACGACGTGAACAGGAGCGTGGTGTGGATCTACGGATACGAGGACCCCAACGAGGACGGGTTTCGCGAGAGCCAGAACATGCTGGTGATAATCAACGAGAACTTCGACAACAACTCCAACGGCAACTGCGAGGACGTCAAACAGTTGATCGGGGGTTTTCTGGTGCTCGACAACAACAGCGACGGAGCCCACGAGAGAAGGGACGCGGTTCTCGCCTTCACCCAGGAATGGGACAGGAACGACGACGGCAGTAAGGACGCCAACGTGAGTTTCGGACGCGTGTTCCTCTGGAAGGACGCGGACGGCGACGGTACGCCGGAGTACCAGCGGGCTCTCATCTACATCGGGGCCAACTACGACAACAATTCCAACGGCCACTTCGAGCTTTCGCGGCAGCTTATCATGGGATTTCTGGTTGAGGATCCGGACGACGACGGTGTCGAGAACAAGGTGATGGCGGTCTCCTGGGGCATCGAGAAGGAGGACATGAACGACAACGGGAACCTGGATCATTATAGCAGTTCCGCCTTCGTGCTGGAGGCGGAGGACGCCAACGGTGACGGGAATCCCGAATACAAGCATGCCGTCTTCGCCGCCGAGGAGAAGTGGGACAACAACACCGACGGAGTCTTCGAGGCGGTGAACATGTTCGTGGCTGGTTACCTCTCATGGGACGAGGATGACGACGGCGTGCTCGACGAGGAGAAGTTCTTCATCATCGCCAACCAGACCAGCGACGCCAACGGCGACGGGAACCCGGAATGTAGCAAGATGAGCGTTCTGGCCACCCACAGGGAGTACAATCCCGACGGGACCATCGCAAGGGCGCGCAACGTGGTCCATTTCGCCGTGGGATTCGACAACAACTCCAACGGCAACTACGAGCTGGCGAAGAGCATCGTCCTCGGCCACCAGGGCTGGAACGGCACCCAGAACGGCAGCAAGGTGGACTGGGAGACGGAGCACGTTCTGCTACTCTACGACGAGAAGAAGGATACCGACGACGACGGCGTATGGGACGACCACAACTTCGTGAAGGTGGAGTTCTGAGGACACCATAAGGAATCCGAAAACATCGATGGACAGACTCTTTTTGGTTAAGCGGGCTCGGTAGCCGGGGGAAGGCATAGGGGTGGTACAGGCGCATACGAGCCCGCTACCATAAAAACGAAATGGATAATAAGTAGGGCCCGTGCCGGGCCCAGGGTCGGCCCAGGCCGACCCTTGTTCTGTATTTTCATCTTCATTTTTATGAGCTCTAGCGAGGGCGTGCAATCACTTCGCTCGCCCGTAGGCTAACGCGCCGAGGGCGCAGTGGTATCTATTTGATGCCACGGAGTGAAACGGGCGCACGCCCTCTATACGCTCCATCGATCACCGGGTTCTGTCAAATAGACCGAAAGCGAAAAACATTATCTATTACATAAATAATAAACTACTTTATATACTACTTTTACATTTATGTAATACTATGGCGTCGCAAACCATAGAGAGATTCATGGATATTACTCCCGATCTTGTAAAAAATTACACTCAAAAAGAGGGGAGGGTATTACCTCACAGAGATAGCTTTTTCAGGATCCAAAGGGCATTGGAATCGGCCATTTCCGGACCATTGGACAATCCGCGGGTCATGATCCTGTCCGGATTGCGGGGCGTTGGAAAGACAACAGTATTATTTCAACTCTACAAGGAATTTACAGAAAGGGGTTGGAGTCCCGATGACATTTGTTATATTTCGATGGATAAGGCGGTTTTTGGCGGAAAGAACATCACGGACCTTGTGGAGGAATATCAGGAGAGGGTATTATACAATTACCTGGTAAAATCGGACCGGAAGTTCATATTCCTCATCGATGAGGCCCATTATTCTCCCGAATGGGACCTTGAGATAAAGATAATCCACGATGAAGCACCCAATGCGTTGTTCGTGGTCTCCGGCTCATCCGCACTTCAACTGGGCCTTTCACCCGATCTGGCAAGAAGGTCCATTTCCGAAACACTCTTTCCCCTGAATTTCCTCGAACACCTTGTATTGGATCGACAGATGGAACTCCGGAGCGAGATCGCCGATTCTCTGTGGGGATTGATATTCGAGACGAGCGATAGCAAGGATATCGAGGATGGATACCCTACCGTTGTGCAACCATTGAATGACGTTCTCCGAAAGAACAATGGGTATTCTCCCGGTGCAATGCGGAAGTTCCTTTTGGACGGCGGCTTGCCCGGGTCAAAACCTGACCATGTGAGCTACAATCCCCGTTACGATGTGATCAAGCGGGTTATCGAGGCGGATATTCCCCTGATCGGTGATCATGATACCCGCACTCTGAGGGTCGTTCCAAAGATTCTGGGAATGCTTGCGCCCGCGGCCGATACGAGTATGAACTCCATTGCCCGGGACCTGGAAGGGATCAGCATCACTTCAGTAAGAAGGTTGTTGGATACTCTGATCAAAAGCCGATTGATATTTGAAATATCTCCCTATGGAGGTGTGAAGAGGTCGTTACGTGGCAAGACGAGAAAATATTATGCCTCACCTTGCCTTGCTTCGGCAGTGTTAACGGAACTGGGCTTCGATCGGAACGATCATCTGGGCCCGTTGACGGAGTGCGCCGTGGCTTCTTTACTGTTCAAGCGATCCAAGTTGGAACCGGGGATCCAGCTCACCTATCCGGCGGGAAAGGGACATGCGGATCTCGTGTTGAGGTACGGAAACAAGGTGATCGTCATCGAGGTGGGATACGGGAAAAAAGATGACGGTTATCGCCAGGTTCGCAAGACCATGAAGGAGACAAGATCGCATCTTGGACTAGTAGTATCGGGGAGCGAGAAAGTAGAGCGAAAGGGGAATGTCATCAAAATACCGCTGCGGCATTTCCTATGCCTGTAGGTAATGTGTATTTTCAGTATTACAATGTGCGCCCGGAACGCAGATGCCGCTTTCCATCATCGGCGCCCCTATTTTGAATATCATACTCGCGAAGGGAAGAGATTCCGTAAACCGAACCCGAAGTGGTCGTTCTCATCGAAATGGGCGCAGCGGATGCTGCCGGGCGGTATTCCGGCACGGTGGGAGAGGCAAAGAGCGTAGAGGGCGAGCTGGATAGGAGCGTTTTTTTCGTTCGCGGCATCCGGCTTGTAGTCCATGATGTATATACTTTTACCACGGACCTGCAATATGTCGATGTGTCCGGTCAGCGGACGGTCGGCCGGAAGGCTCATATCCCGTAATTCGGCGGAGGTGAGATACACGGGGACCTCGGTGGCAACGGTGGCGGAGTCGTTGATCAGAAAGAACTCCTCTACTCTCGGGTGTCGGTCCCTGGCGGTCCGGGCAAGGGTGAGAGCAAGGGCGGCCATACGCGATGCGGTGTGATCGGAATGATGGCGTAGCCTCGGCAGGGGCAATTTATCGCGTATCCCTCCTGGAGGGTCCGAGCATCGGATACAGTCGTCGATAAGACTGCTTTCGCCGGACAGATGTTCGTCCTGGTTTTTCTCGAGAGCGTGCAGATACGTCCTGAGTTCGGGATAGCTCCTGGCGTGTATGTTGAGCTTCAGCGAATGATACCTGAGGTCGTACACTTGGTGATGCAGGAAGCGTTTGGTGCGTATCACCTGCGAGGGGTCCAGCTCGTACCGCTTGCGGAGCTTCGTGAAGGGGAACTCGGCGGTATAGCGGTTCACCCAGCCTTCAAGAGTGGACAGGGGGATATCGATCTTGTATCTCCGGCGCATCTCACCGGAGGTATGGGCAAGGGTGTGGCCGCAGTTGAAAAGCGTCAGGGCGGCAACTATGTGCCTTGCGGGATATTTCGTGTGGGGTATGCTGCGGGCGGTGTAGCGTTTGCTGCAGTTTTTGCACAGGTAAAGCTGGGTGGAGCCGGTCTTTGTACGGCGGAAGCCGGAGCGGATGGAATTCTCAGTAGAGCAGCAGGAAGGGCACGGCGGAAGTGGGCGAGCGGTGAATTCCAGATCGTCGAGGAGAGATGTTGAAGGGGTCATGTTGTTGGGTATGTTGGAATAAATATTTCAATGTAACGCACGAAGTTCGTATACGAGAATCGGGAGGTAAGGGGATAAGGTGAGTTACGAAAATCGAGAGGTGGAGGGATGAAGTCGATTACGAGAATCGAGAGGTAACTCTCGAAGTTCGTATACGATCCAACTCTCGAAGTTCGGAAGGAAATTGGGGTGTAACTCCCGAAGTTCGGAATTTGAACGGGGTTGGGTTGGTGGGATTGGTCGTCAAGGGGTGAGGACACCAGCGGTGGGCTTTTGTAGCGGGCGATGCGCGGGGTGGCCAGTGTGGGGATTTAGGTGTGAGGGCGAGGTGTGGGTAATGATGGGGTAGAATGGTGTGGTTTGGACTGTTGTTGGGAAGGTGAATTACAAGAGTTACGAGAATCGGGAGTTGGTTCGGAAAACGTATCCAATAAGGGGGGTACTTATCCGGCCCCCTTCTCTACCCCTCCCTTCACTTGTCCGTATAACGGTCGTTAAGGGATAGCTATCGATGGGAGCAGGGAAAAATATTTGGGGAATTTCATTAGCGATTTGAGATCGGGCTAATGTCGGCATTTCCTTTCTCTTCGTCCATACCATATCACCATAATCCCGATAACCATAAGCAGCGGCCCAACCTCGAATCCAGGGGTTGACTCTTCATCATCCTCCGGCGCGATCTTCATCGCTGATATAAACACCGTACCGTTGG
>CAYRFL010000035.1:0-38137 GCA_964423515.1 uncultured archaeon | reverse complement strand
CTTTGATGTGCCTATATCCGCTATTTTTCATTTGGGTTCTTGCAACACCCTGTAGTAGTATTGAAAGCTCTTGAAATGTACATGCCGTTCTTCGAGTTGTTGTTACATGTGTTGTGGATGATCGTACTATTGTATATGTTAGTAAGGTCAAGTCCGGAACGTGCATAATCCAAACCATCGTTTGAATTGCATATATTATCCGAAATGGTATTATTAATAAGATAGCCACCAAATATCCCACAACGATTGTACGACAATATGTTATATTGAATTGAGTTACAAATCGAATGAGCAAGATAGATACCCAAGAATTCTCCGAAAATACATGTATTATTCGTTATTATGTTGTAACATGATTCAAAAACACCTAATCCCATATGTGAATTATTATATGTGTTATTAATTATAATATTATAATTTGATTCATATATTAATCCTCCATATTCATTGTTTGAGAAAGTATTTGTAGAAATAACATTAAAATGGCTTGTGAGCAATGTTATACCTTTATAACCCAGTCTCATTGTGTTATTTGAGATTTCATTACAATCAGAGGAGGAAATCTCGATACCGCGGTAATTATGCATGCAATTATTCCAGAGGATATTATTTTTGTTACATACTTCGAGAGATATTCCTGAATCATAGTTTGAAATACAGTCATTATCCATGATGATGTTACTATCCGAACACCACAGGAATATACCGTCGCGATTGTTGTAACCACAGTTGTTCTCCTTGAGCACATTATTATCTGAGCGATGGATATTAATGCCGTACAAGTCGTTCCACTCACATCGATTGCTAAGAAGGGAGTTATTATCGCAAGCCCCGTCATGACCCGATAGATAGATGCCGTTGACGAGGTTGAACGTGCAGGAATTATCTGTGATGTTGTTACTCTCCGAACCATCCGATAACAATATACCATCAGCATTGTACGAACAATTGTTGTTCGAGATGACATTGTTATTGGAATTTTTAATCGAGATTCCTGCCAGATTGCTGTAACAGTCATTGTCCATGATGCCACATTTCCCGGCATTGATCACTGCTATGCCCGTCATACCGGCTTCCGTCCCGTTGCTCGTAATGGAAAAACCGCTTACCCATACACCGTCGGCCTCGATCCTTATCACTGCGCCTCCCCTGCTCCCATTGATGGTCGTATTATCTCTCCCCGCCCCAATAAGCGATATACTCTTGCCAATTACCAAGGTTTCGTTAAAGGTCCCGGCTTCGACGAGGATCACATCGCCGTCGGTAGCGTTGTCTATGGCATGTTGAATCCAGGTAAAATTGCTTATTCCATGGGGTTCAACCGTCAGCGTGATCCCTGAGGGTATTTCCAGGTTCACTGGAACCGGTAATCCGGTAATCGTCGCTATTGACAGGAATGGTGTAATGAGCAATATTGAGGACATCAATAGGATAGAATACCTTCGAAAAGCTGCATTGAGACGACATCTCCAGAACGATTGAGCATTCCTTTCAATAAAGATCGACCCAACCTCCTTCTTCTGGCAGGTAGAAAGGAACCATGAAATCCTTGATTATAGGAAAACAACCCGAGACAAAATAAAACTTGGCAGAACCGGATGAACCCGGTTGAAGGCCGTCCTCAATACTATTCACGTTCCGCCATGATCTGTCGATATCATTAAGGGAAATACTTAGGCGGATACGGGAGCCCTGGAAGAGTAGCCCACTTTCCTCCATTGTGCGATCTGGATCGATTAGAATACTGTATGTGAACCTATCAACTTGCATAATCCCTGTGAAGGCGGAATTGTTCTCGTGTAAAAGATCGGTCGAACCGGATTCACCCTTTTCTATCCTTTGCTCCATATCCATCCACACAAATTTAATTGCAAGCTCCTGCTCGACATCGATGGGTTCAATGTCTAAGTCGCCTACGGGACCGGGTGGATGCCGCTCAACGAGAAAACGCAATCTCTCCACACCACCCGAGGAGGCATTTACCCATCCTTCTGAATTCAGGATCCGGAGCCCGCCATAATCAAAATCGGGCGAGTGGTATGCATCGTCGATATCAAAATCCTCATCTCCGCCGTTGTCGTTGGTAGTGCAGCCGCCGAAGGCGATGCTCAGTATCAGAAGGAATAACACGCATAGTGCCAGAGAAGCCTGTCTGAACCTCATAAGTGAAACTCCAGGAGTGGATACAGATATTCTTCTTTTTAAAATATTACCCGAAATTGTCATCGAGTGGGAGTGGTTTTTCAGCATTGAAGGATGCATTATTGCCGCCAGTGGAAGGTTTAATTCCAGGCGTAGCCTTCACCGAACCCCCACCCAGAGCCCTCCTTAGGGTATTCGTTGTCTGAATCACCGTCTTTTTTCCAGAAATATTGCTGATCATAATCCACAATAATTTATTATTAATGCTTATTATAATAAGAAAAAACCCCCCATGGATGAAATTATAGCGAATTTTATATATATTATTTCGTTATTATTTCATTCATGTTCCTCGATAAGATGAATCGAACCGAGCTTGGGATACTCGAACTGGTGCTCGACAAAGCACTACCCGAAAAGCTGATAGCAGCGGAGTTGGAGCGCTCCCCCTCCTGGATATCGGAATGCGTGCATCACCTTGTGGACATGGGATTTCTGAGCCTTGGAAGGAACGGAATATCGAGGATCATCCGGATCAGCGACAACGGTCTTGGAGCGAGCCTTAGGCGTCTGATGAAGGAGAACCGGATGCTGGACTACGATCTCATTCTGCCGAATTCCGGTCTGATCATCCTACCACTTCTGCTCGAACCCGGCACGAACATGGACGAGATATGTCGGAGAACTCGCCTCACAAGTAGAACGGTACATTACCGATTGAGGGATTGGAAAAGCATAGGATTGATAGACCTCGGGAAGTACCCGAAAAGTATTTCCCTGTCCGGCTATCATCCGAACCTGTCGAACTTTCTTGTAGAATACTGCAAACACCGGAACAGGAGATTCCTGAACAAAACCTGTCCGGAAGGGGATATCGTATGGGAGTGGAGGGATGAATTTCTCTTTTCCACGAGTGGGAGAATGGACGATATAAATTATCTGCCGGCAGGCGTTACGAGACTGCACGATTTCGGTGTTGAACTGGTGCATACCTACGAGTATTACCATTTCAGTATCGGAAAGGAATCCGTTACCCTTGAGGAATCGCTGGTGCAGACCGTCAGAACTGACCCGATGAATCCACGGCCAATAAGAATTGTCCGAGAGATGATGGGGAATGGAATGGTCAATCGCGATGTCCTGTTTGATATCGCGAAAAAATACGACGTTCATAAAACAATGAAAACGAGGCTCTGATATGGCAGGAAGGATAGTATATCCACAGGATTACCTCAAGCGTGAGGTCCAAGCCATCTCAATGATGTTCGAAGAACGGATAACAGGCTACCTCATTGGCGGAATGGCAATGATATTTCACGGGGCCAAGAACGCCACGAAGGACGTCGATATCGTATTTGAAAACGAATCTGAGGCCGTAACTTTCAGGGATGCTCTTGTAAGGAACGGATTCATGGCGGTGAACATCGTCCCAGACGAATATGCCCGGATGAAAGCGTTTTCCATAATCGAGAGAACGGGCAGCTTTCGTTTCGACGTTTTCATCCGTCGTGTCTGCGATAGCCTGATACTGTCCGAGGAAATGAAGGGGAGGGCAACAAGGGCCCCGCTCTCGGGGAATCTCGACCTGTTCGTCCTGTCGCTTGAGGACATATTCCTCTTCAAGAGCATCACCGATCGAAGCGACGACCTAGAGGACATGTCGATCATCGCAGGTGCTGGTCTTGACTGGGAGACCATAGATGCCGAGCTGCGCGGTCAACCTGACCAGTGGAGGTGGTACACGATCTTCTACCAGAACATGCTGGCCCTGGAAGAGGACTACAACATACAGTCTCCCCTTAAAGACTGGTTCCGGAAAGAGGCGGAGATCTCCACGGCGATGAACGTTGTCATCCAGAAACTGGAACACAAATCCCGTAAGTATGATGAACTTATGAGCATTTTCGGTGAAGACGATGAATCCTTTTTCAAGGAAGTGATGGACCTCCTGAAGGAGATGAACATCATCTACTTGCACAACGGCAATTACTTTCTCGCGGAACCCGCCCTTCAGTAGCGCTTCTCGTAGATTCTCCAGAACGGCATTCTCCTTTTCAAGGCTCGCATTACTGTAATACCAAACCTCATTTTATATACCAGTTGAGACATTTTTATACCATCTCTTCCAGTATGACAGGTCATAACCATGAATCCCCAATTCCTACTCACCCTGCTCCTCGCCGTCCTCCTGCTCGATCTCGCCGCCACGGCCATCATTGACCTAAACGAAGCAGAAAACAGGGGAATCCATACTGACGTTACGAGCCCATCCGGTGAGGCAAAAGTGGACTTGCGGAGCAGGTTCGCGGGCGGGGATGGTTCAGCCGAAAATCCGTACCGGATAGCGAATGTGACGCAGTTGCAGGATATGAATCTCGATCTTGGGGCGAATTACACGCTGGTTAATGATATTGATGCGAGCGAGACGAGGGAGTGGAACGACGGGAAGGGATTTACACCTATAGCGAATGATTTGTTTCCCAGTTTTTCTGGTTTTGAAGGTACACCATTTACTATAAGCTTCGATGGAAAAGGCTACAATATTACTGGACTATTCATCAACAATACAAGCAACAAACATATGGGCCTTTTTTGTTACATAGGAAATGAAGGAAGAATAAGCAATGTAAATTTAATTGATTGTAGCATTTCAGGTGAAGACTATGTCGGGAGTCTTATAGCATATAATTCTGGTATAATCCAGAACTGCCATGTTGCAGTAAATTCAAATGGAGTTGGTTACGTAGGGGGATTAATAGGTGATAATTATGGTTTGGTGCAGAATTGCTACACAACAGGAAAGGTGACTGGAATCCGTAACGTAGGCGGCCTCGTCGGATACAACCATGGCACAGTGGAGACCTGTTACACAATGGGAAATGTGGACGGTGATGATGGTGCAATAGGTGGATTGATCGGGACGAACCTAAGGTTAGTGAAGAACTGTTATGCAATAGGCGACGTATCAGGAAATTTGAAAATGAGTGGTGGACTCATAGGATTGAACTGGGACACACTAGAGAACTGCTATGCTACAGGAAATGTTACCGGAAATGAACATGTAGGTGGATTGATAGGGTACAGCTCCGGCATGGTAAAGAATTGTTTCGCCAAAGGAATTGTGACAGGAGATTCTGACAATATCGGTGGACTGATAGGATACAACAATAACGGTGGCATCTTACTGAACTGCTATGCAACAGGAAGTGTGAGTGGGAAAAGGTTCGTTGGCGGATTATTGGGGAATAATCATGGTGCAGTTGAGAACTGTTACGGGATGGGGAATGTAAGTGGAAATGAGAGAATTGGTGGGCTGGTAGGATTAAACTATGCAATTATAGAGGACTGTTATGCAAAAGGGAATGTAAGTGGAGGGGATACCGTCGGTGGGTTAGTAGGAATGACCTTCAATGACGGAATTATTAAGAACTGTTATGCCACAGGATATGTGTCTGAGAATTATCGGTCTATTTTTGTGCTCGTGGGAAACAGTTGGGAGGCTATGGTAGAAAACAGTTTCTGGGAGAGTAGTAACGGTAGGGGAAAAACTACAATCGAGATGATGATAAAAAGTACTTATACAGAGGCTGGCTGGGATTTCGAAAACATCTGGGCAATCAACGAATATGTCGATTATCCTCATTTTCAATGGGAGCTAAGACCAATTATTGAAGCTGTTGACTCAGATAATGACGGTTTTCCGGATATCATCGACGATTTTCCAAATGATCCTGTTATTTCCCTTGATACTGATGGCGACGGTTCACCCGATGAATGGCTTCTCCAAAAGAACCGCACGAATTCAACCACCGGTTTACATCTTGACGCTTTCCCCCTCGACCCCGCCGCTTCGATCGACTCGGACCGCGACGGTATGCCGGACGAGTGGAACCCGGGAATGGACGGGCGCAATTCCACGTCCGACCCGCCCCTGGAGCTGGACCCGTATCCGGGCGATCCGGACAACGAGGGACCGGATGGCGGAGGCCCTCGAACATTTGTCGATGAGATATCGAGCACCTGTCTGTGGGGAACGGTCATTGGAGTGGCGATCATCCTTCTGGGAGTGGCCGGGGCGGTGTATATGCGGAAACGAAAGGGGTAATAGAGAGGTATTCTGGTCTGGTCGAATCATACCATATTCTCGTCCTTGCTTCCATTCATAACGTTTCCAGAATCTCCTTGCGTATCTGCTCAATTTCTTGCCGTATTCTCTCAATATTTTCCATCAGATCATCTGGAACGGGGATTACCAGGAGTTTCAATTCCTCGTCATTTATTTCCTCTTGAGGCCGTAGGGTCATGTGTTCGATATTTTCCCTGTACTTCCGGTAGAGATCGACCATGAATCCTGTCTTCTCCATTATCTCCCGTTTATATTCCGTTATTTTGTATCTATATCGCTCTTCTAGCATGTATATGTCAATGATATCTCTGAGCTTGCATGCGATCCGGGTCATGGAGGCCCTGCATTTCTCGACAAATATCTCTCGTGGGTCATAGCATTCTATCGATACGGGGCGGGTGTATTCATCGTATAGCTCTCCGAAGAGGAATCTTATCTCGTCCGAATCGAGATCCTTGATATAACTGGCGAGTCTATTCTCGTGAAAGGGATATAGCGTCCTTTCAACGAAGTTTATCTCTATCTTGATCTTTGAAGGCATGTGGAGTATTTCCGAATCGTATCCAAGGAAGAACCTCGGCATTCTTCCCCCGCCCCCGATCGATACCTCATCCCTATTTCCCTTGTCGCCGGTAAAGCTCAAACCCAGATCATCCGCTATCCGGCGGAAAATCTCTAGAAGGCGATCGATCTCTGTCGAACAATCGTTTCTCGCCTGTGAAGGACTCTTCCCTTCCCAAATGCCCCTGTCCCTCCACGTGAAATCGAGGTCCTCGGAAAAACGGTAGTAACCCAGATACGCTTTGATAAGGCCCGTGCCGCCTTTGAACACCAACCTCTCCCGGAGGTAACTGTCGTTGGATATTTTATCTAGTACGCGATGAAGGTGATAATCCTTTTCGAGAATGTGCGACCGCGTGGAACGTCCCAATTTATCGATGGCCTCGAAGAATCCCCTCATAGAATCTCCTCCACTCCCGCGTGGAACGACCTTGGATACACGTTCAGGTATTTTTCCATAATCTCAGTGTCGATTCTATCCCGATACTCCCTTAGCGGGGACAGATAGTAATCCGACTCCCGGTCTTTCAGAAACTCGTTATAGGCGAGATCCAGCACAGTTTTCTCGGGATCGGAATACCGGATCATATTTTTCTTAATTATTCCGTCTCTGAAGTGCTTCTTGCTCCTTTTAATGAACTTGAATTCCGTATTGCAGATTCTAATTACTTTCGTTGTCCTGTAAGAATCAGTCAGTACATGATCGATCGTGAAGTATTCATGTGTCATGTTGTTCATCTTCAGAGCGGTTTCCAGGCCAAAATACCAGTGTTTCACACCCTTTTCCTTCAAAGCCATGGCCACGATCTCGTAGAAGGAATGGTCATAGCCTCTGCGCTCCCGTTCCTCGAGGTTCCTGACATAGAAATGTCCTTTCAGGATTCGAGTTATATATCCCTGGCTCTGGAGATACTTTACGCTTCTCCAACCATCTCGCCCGATCTCCTTGGCAAGAAGCCGGATTTCTTCGGATGTGGCGGTTCTTTTACCTTCCAAGAGCATTTTTTTCCATATCAGAGATGCTTTCATAAGCGTCACAATGTCCTAATTACTGGTACATTATGACAGGAAAGATATTTAATGGTTTCCATTTTAATCCAGAGCTCAATCGCGATCGTGATGCACTACAATCAAGTTATGTGATTTGATCATTCGTTCCCATGCCGCTTGTTTCCGCTACCGCATCTGTCGCCCCCTTCATTTCCTTCCCCTTTCCATCTTTCTCCTTCCTGACCTGTTTTGCTTCCCTCCGCCGGGACACATAATTGAACAGCGCCACCACTAGTATCAACAGCAGTAGGTATATAACCATCATCCGCCAACTCGAAGCATCCTCCTGCACATCCTCCTCCGTCACATTTCCCTTTTCGGGATCACCTTCGGTAACGAAGTACCATCCGTCGAAATCCGCCAGTTCAAGACCCTCCGCGTCCCTCACCGTGCCGTTGAGGGATACCCTGTAAACGATTCCGGGTGACAGAGGCTGATCGGGTATAAAGGAAAAACGGTATCCCGACGATTTGATATGACCCGACACATCCGGTTCGATCGTAAAGGCGTCCTCCACGGAAGTCATGTTCATCCTGGTGTTGAAAAAGATCGATATGCTCGAATTCCGCGATACGTTCCACCCCGTGGGCCGCATGGATTCGACCGATGGTCTATCCTCGGGAAGGAGTTCGACCGAAAAGCTCCAGACGCCGCTGTAGCAGACCCCTGTCTTGTCCCTGGTGACCGGAATCACGCTCCAGTAATATCTCTTTCCGTAAGACAGGCCCTCTACGGTATGAACGGTGTCCAGCGTATTGCCGATGTGTGTAAGGTCCTCCCTGGAAATGCCGAAGATTATCTCGTAGTAAACATCCTTTTCCGTCGGATTGTAGACATTCCACTTCAGCTTGACACTTTTCGAATGTATCGTGCTCCGGTTTATCGGCTGGAGAAGGACCGCCTCCAGGGGGTATGCCGTGCTGTTGATCGAAAAGCTCCATGTCCCGTTCTCGCATCTTCCGGGACCCAGGGGATCGTGTGGTATCACCGTCCAGTAATAGGTGGTATGGTCATCCAGCAAAGGTGTTCGCGTCGTCCGGTCCTTCGTTGTCCGCAGCTTCGTCATATCGGAAATGTTCTTGCCGAGATAGACGTCGAAGGACAGTCGGTCCCCATCGAGGTCGGACACGGTCCAGGATAGGTTCACACGTCTATCGATAAATAGACTGCCGTTGAGTGGGGATATGAGATCGACCATGGGCCTGCTGTTCACCGAGAGAGAAAATCCCGCCGGTGGGCAATGGAATTCTAGGCCCTCGTCGCTTGTACCTTTAACATATATCGAAAAAAAGGTGTCCTTGGGTGGCGCGTCGTCCGGTATCCTCACCCTGCATATCTCTCTACGACGCTCGCTCGCGTTGAGGCCTAACGGTACGTTCAACATAACCGTACGCCATCCCTCCTCTTCCAGGTCAATGGGATCCATCGCCTCATCGTGGGCGGTAACGGTGAAGTTCATATTCAACGGTTGATGGTAATCGTTCCTCACTGACAGATGAAAATCGACCTCATCCCCCGCATTTGCCTTTATGTTGTCAGAATTCCATTCCAGCATCAGTGCCGGTTCCGTAATTACGAGACGCAAACGGTCTGTTCTCGTCAGTGTCCTGAGACCTAGCTCACCGGACAGAAATGAACTCGCCGTGATATCCAGGTCGATGGTCTCACCTTCGGTCATGTTGTGAGGTACCATTACCGTGAATTCCGCCGATATCGAATTGTTCCCGATCCTTGCGGTTGGAATCGTTTCGTTCATTGAATCCCGACCGTCCGAAAATGCTGCACCACGATCCGGGATGGAACTGATCATCATTCGATATGTATCGTTGAAATAGCCGAGGTTCTCGATATCGATGGTCCCGGTCACACGATCCCCGGGTATCGCTCCCATGTTCTTCATCCCCAGGAACGGATCGAACGGAAAGGAGAAGGAGGCGTTGAAATCAACAACCGGTCGAAATATCGTACTTATAGTCGTTGTGGAGTTGTATATACCGTATTCGTTCTCCAGAGATGTGTCGATAACTGCGGTATACGATTCGTTGTACTCGCCCACTTCCGGTGCATCGACTGTCAGCGTCATATCTACCTCGTCACCGTATCCAAGCTCGACGCTCCACCATCTCGTTCCGTCGGGGAGGATCCTCGTCTGGTTATACGAGGATAAGTTCAGCTCCGCCCCCCAGCCGTCGGATGGCGGTTCGAAGGTGACATTCACTTTCTCCTGTCCCGGGGGTGGATACACCGGCGGAACGTCGAGATTGTTCACCCCGAGGCTCAGGTTCAAGCCGTACGAGGCTGTGCCGTTCCATCCGACGACCTTCTCAAGCGATTCTATCCGTCCGGTGTCCGGGTCCGTTTCCGGTCGAACGGAGCCCCTGAAGGGCGAATTGATGCAGAGCTCCAACGTCATTATAGCCATGGCCGTTCCCCAGACGAGGCCGTATTCCCCGTACCAGCTTCCCTCCGGATACTGTGTATCCAGAAGTGTTGCACTGATGGAGTCCCGCCAATCGAGCCATTCCTGGCCCCCCACAAGGCGCATGGTGAAGGTCGAATGATACGTATAGAAGTAATTCCCGAGCATCTCTATGGGTCCCCAGCCAAGAAGGGCGTTCTTCGCTCCTATAGCGTGGGGAGAACCGTTCCGGCCCATCAGGTACATGCTCATGGCACCAACTGCGGTATCTGTCTTCTTTCGCGTGGTGGAAGTATAGCCAAAACCGGTCCCTGACGAGCACGATTTCAGCCACTTTTCCGCATACTCGAAGGCGTCGTCGGGAGCATCATAGATTCCGTGGGATTCCGCCAGGACGAGCGGGTGGACGTTCCAGCTTGTCAGCGACGTATCGGAACCTCGATAATCCGGTGTGTACCTCCATCCGCCCTCGGAGCGCGGTCCGTTCATAGTGCCAGGCCTTCGGGGAGAGTTCTGCGCTCGTATTGTCATTTCAATTGAGGCATTCAGTACGGGTATAAGCGATTCGTTCCGGGTGTGCAGGTAATACTCGAGCATTGCCGAGGTGGCAGCACCGTGAGAGTACATCGCTCCTTTGCCTCCTGTCGGATAATAAATATCGTTATAGAAGAGACCGCCGAAGTAGTCCCGGTCCCTACCCGTATGATAGTCGTTGGGATCGTGCCATACGCTCAGCAGGAAACGGCTCGCCCGGTCGATGTTCTCCTGCCAGGGACCGTGGTCCTCGTAGTTGAGGAAGGCCCGAAGGCAGTTTCCGGCAAAATTGCAGTTCATCCCGTAGCAGGGAACGGCCCACCCCCCTTCCGGGCTCTGTGTGGCGTTGAGGTATTCGAGGCCGCGCTCGATGGCCTGCTTCACGTCCTCCCTCGAATGATCGGTCCGGGTCGGAAGTGAGATAGAGCTTATGGTGGCGGAAGGGTGTAGATTGGAATTGTATATGTAGGTAAGATTGGAACTGGTGGAGACAAGTATAGCGAGCATCAGAAATATGATTGTCTGAAAAATGATCTCTCGAAGGCTGCCGGCATTGACCGTCATGGGCGTCACTTGACACTTCATCCGTAAGGATTTTCATAGCGTTACCGTTATATAAAATTTGCTTGCCGGGAGATTTTCTTAGATGACCCAGCCAGACTAATCTAATATTTACGCTAACTTGCTGATCATACTCCTGTAACCTTCCACCTCATATACAGATAGAGGGGTACGAAGAACTGCCAGAAAAATAATGCCGGGAGGACCCATATCCCCGGATTCCATCGCTCGGGGTATGCGAGCTTGAACGGTTTGCTCCCATCGTAATTTTTCCCCCAATCCTGGCAAATGAGGATCGCATTGATTCCCGCTATAATAAATATCGAAATAGATAGAAAAAAACCGAAAAAATTCCAGGGTAGAATACCCATGTACTCAAAAACGGACAGAATCAATGCTATCGGGTAGAGGATAATTATCACGATCAAGTACCGAGATGATAGAAACATCTTCTTTATTCGCTCGGTCACGGAAGGTTGTCCTTTCACGGTAACGGTACTCTGCTTCCGGTAACGCCCCCAGAGCAGGAATGCAAGGAGCAGTGGTATCAGAAATGAGATAAGTCGAATTGATAGACAGGTGTAACCATAGATGTACATGAATTTGGATATCCCGAGGGGTTCTTCTCTTATCGTATCATTGTCGTTGTCTTCATCATCGTCCATAACGGTCTCGTTTGGACCTGACAGGTTATTATTAGACCTGTCTGCAGTAATATCGTAGACAGACCATTTGTTCCAGTTCGATGGGGGAACGTTACTACCATCCAGTGCATCTGCTGTAGTGATGTGGACTAATGTTATGAATATGATGAGTAGGAATACTACAAATATCCTTGGTAGTGTCATGGACATGTCTCCGATCGGCGATTCCCATCAGTACGGCGGCGGCGGGTATCCTCCCGGCCTCGATGGCGGCGGATACTGCTCTTGTTGTGCCACGTGCTGTTGTTGTACCGGCAGATGTGGATAATTCTCCTGTGGTGCCGGATAGGTCGTACTTTCCTTGGGCGCCTGCGATTCGTACGGCGGCGGATAGGCCGTAGTACCTGGCGCAGCTGCCTGGGTCTCGTACGGCGGTGGATACGCCGTCTCCGCCTGCTCCTGGGCCTCAAAGTCGCCCCCTGCCTGCTGAGATTGGTCGGGGGGCGCCATCCCCGGGCTTTCCGATTTTCTTTTCTCCCTCTTTACCATGAGGATTATCACGATAACGACGACGAGCAGCACAACGAGTATTCCCACGATCAGTACTATAAAACCGGTGCTCTCCACGAATGAGCTCTCGGTGCCCTGGGTGGAAGTGCCCGATTTCCCCGGCTCCACGATAACGTTGTTGATGTGATAGGCATCTTCCAGCGAGAAGTCCGGTTCGTACATGTCCGTCGTGTCGATGTACCCTGCAAAGACGGTGTATTTTCCCGAAGGCATGAACTCGGGGATCATCAGCTTGCAGGTGACCTTCCCGTCGGAAACGCTGGTATCCTGGGCCATGGTCCCCTCGCCGCCCCACTGCTTCCATTCGAATGTCTCCTCCCATTGGTCGATGTCCTCGACGCTGTTCACGGAGGCGGGGACCCAGGAGACGTGCGGAATGAAATCCTCCGGAATACCGGTAACCGTCACCTCCGTCAATCCGCCCCTCTTCAGTTTCTCCACGTTAATCTTTATCGAGGTATCATCGAAATCGATATCCAGAATATCATCGTCCTCGAACCAGAGATATTCATTTTCATAATCGTATTCCTTGCCGTCCAGAGTATTTTGACGTTCATCCCAGCCCCATCCCTCATAATCTCCCGCAGCCGTTTCGAAACATGCCCGGATAGTTTCGAAGGATCCGCTGGAACTGTGGGAGAACGTCAATGAGAATTCACCATCGATATCCGTGGTGCCGGCTCCGTGGGCGATCACCTTCAGGTCGTTGTATAGATAATAATAGACCTCCTTTTTGGATATCCTCTGACCGTCAAGAAAGGCACGGCATTCCAGGGTGTAGGGCGATTTTCCCGTGATGTCATCATCCTTTATCACAACGTCCAGTCCGTAATCGTCGGGTTCCTCCCATTCGTCCTCCCCTCCGCCATTCTCCTTCAGCTCGATATCCCCCGAAAAGAACTGGGTCTTCCCGCCCTTCATGACCTTCCCCGATATTTCCAGATTGTCGGCATCCTCATCATAGGTGATCTCGAAGCTCGCCTTCCCGGAGCCGTCGGTGAGCTTCGTCGCCTCGTTCTCGGATGAACGTCTTTCCTCGTCCCAGTTCAGCTTTATATCCGCATCCGAAAGCGCCTTTCCGTCAGTGTCGGCCACGTAGACGTCGAAGGTGCAGATGGTCTGGCCGATGGACCCTTCCTTGTACCACACCGAGAAGAAATCTACCCTGACGCTCTCGTAATCGCTGTCGGAATCCTCATCTATGGTCGCCTCGGCCTCGATGTCTATATCACAGCTTTCCTTGATGCTTTTTGGAACTTCCAGGACCGCCTCGTAAATCCCGGTACCTACCTTGTCGTAGGGCAGGTCGCTCTCATCGGATTCGCTTTCGTCGTAACACAGTTCATATATAATATCGAGGTCCTCGGCGTCCGTCAGAACGCCCCCCTTCTCCACCTCTATGCGCAGCGTGAAGGTATCTCCCGGGAACGCCGAGAGAGGTGAGTTGATTATGCTTACCGTTACCTCCTCGTCCTCATCGTCTTCGGAGATAATACCTATTCGCTGATTATCCTCGTCCATGTTGTATTCCGTGTCGTTCTCATCGCTCTTCCCGTAGGTGGCATCCGCCCTGATCGTCATACTGTTTAGATCATCGGCATCGCTGGTGTAAATCTTGAAATCGCTCTCATATATTCCCGTGGATTTCTTCTCGAGGGTAATGTCCCTCTCGACCTCATTGGAGGAATATCCGCCGCTTATCTTGCAGTCCGGTATCTCGTCCGGATCGATGTACTCACCCTTGTCGAACACGTGCACCGTCACCTTTCCCGTATCGCCGCCGGAATATTTCTCGTCCCGGTCTATCGTCATCAGTACTTTCATGCTGTCGTTATCGGCGGCCACCATCGGGAAAAATAACGCAAGGGTCAGAATGATCCCGCATATCATTATTCGTGCAGTTCTCATGGTTATCACCAAGCACAATTTGTATAAACTTTTACTCAGTAAAGGTTCATGGATATATTATCTTTTCCGACATTTAGGATATAGTCAACGGGGAAACGCTCGATAAAAGTCGAGGTCTTTCGAGTGACACCTCGAGAGGACTATAGGTGTCGTAGACACATCAAGGTTTTCAGCTTGACAATGTGCGCGGAATCGCGGACCCGTAGGAAACAGCATGTTTCCGAGGGCTCAGTGGTATCCGCAGGGTAACGCCACGAGGATGTCCGCTTCTCTCCGCAGACCCCTACGGGCTCTGCTACACCCTCGGGTAGTATCCCCACAGGTACAGAAGTATCTCTTATGCCTTCAGTATCTCTGATGCAACGGAGCGGAATCGAGGTCCCATAGGGCCGATTCCGTTTCATGGATTTATCGGCCGGGATTATGTCATCCGATGGTCATTGGACGAGAAGACATGGGAGGGTCGGCCTACAGCCGACCGGGGGGCCGACCGGCCCTCCTATGTGGTCATTTTATCATTTATTTGGTATCGGGCCTGCAATTGCTTCGCTCGCAGGCCCTCTTACCTGTTGGCGAATGGAATTATTTAAATAGGTCCCCGTTCACCAGACCTTCTCTTCCTCCATCAGCTCCACATCGACCTCCGAACCGAAATTCTCCCTCAGGTCCTTCTCCAGCGCCCGGAACTGCTCCAACGTATCGTATTCCACAACAAGCTCCCGCTCGTCCAGAACATTGAGCCTTCCGTGCCGGTTCACCACCTCAATGACGTCCCTGGTCCTGACGGTGATCCATCCCTTCATCCTTCTCACGAGCTCATCGCCCTTGAAGGCCCTCTCTATCGTCAGGTCTATTTTTCTCTGTTTAGCGTCCCATCCCAGAACTGCAGGGCGCACTATCTTTGGTGTCACGGGGTCGTGGACCACTGCGCATCTGAACCATATCTTCGACCTTATCATCTGCCCACCCGTTTCGATTCCGGCATTCTCTATGGAATTTCCACACCTTATTATACGTGTTTCGATATTACACTTCCGTTATCATCCGACCGCCGGTGACTGGAAATGGAACTGAGGATAGCGATGGAGAGTCGAACCAGTACGCGGGCTTTCCTTCCGCGGATAGTCGAGAGGGAGAAGGTCGAGGACCTTTTAAAGATGGCATCTCTGTCGCCCTCCGCAATCAATCTTCAGCCCTGGGAGCTCGTGGTCGTCGCGGGCAGGGAAAAGGAGATGCTCTCCCGCGTTATCCTGAAAGCCTACCGCGAGAGGTCGGTCCCCTGCGGACCCGGAGCGGTCAAATCCATGCCCCCCGAGTTCTACGAGAGGCAGAAGGAGACCTTCAAGGCCATGGTCTCCCACATCGAGGAGGCGGGATTCGAGTTCGATTCCTTCATCAACGAGGGGAGCTGCCGGTTCTACGACGCTCCCGTGGCGCTATTACTGTTCATGGACGAGGCACACCCGGACAGAAGGATGGTCGATATAGGCATATTCACCGGATACCTATGTCTTATGGCGGAGTCGCTGGGATTGGGCACCTGTCCCATCGGCCTTCTGAGGCCCTACACCGCGGTCATCGGGGACTTTCTTCATGTGCCGGAGGGCAAGAGGTTCATACTGGGCGTTGCCCTGGGCTACCCTGACCCGGATTCCCCCGTCATGGAGACGAGAACATCGCGGGCCCCTCTCCATGAGTTCGTGAAATGGGTGTACTAGTCCGGCATGCACGGCAGAGGAGACCGAACCCAATAACCGAGGGCAGCCAGTTCTTTTACGACCCGTAACAAACGCCCCCGGAAGTGTTTTCCCAATCTTAAAATACGATATTCCCGTTAACGGATTCAATAATATTACGGGAGGATTGATACACTGGAACTGGATGGAAAGAATGCCATAGTTACGGGCGGAAGCCTGGGGATCGGGACCGCTATCGCCATCAAGCTGGCCGAGGAAGGGGCCAACGTCGCCATCAATTATAGGAGGCATGATGCCGAGGCCAGGGAAGTGGCGGCCGCCATCGAGGATCTGGGCAGAAAGGCACTGGTGGTAAAGGCCGACGTCTCGAGCTACCCCGATGCAGTGGCAATGTTCGACCAGGTGATGGAGGAGTTCGGCTACCTCGATATACTGGTGTGCAATGCCGGAATAACCCGGGACCGCGTGATATGGAGGATGAGCGAGAGCGAATGGGACCAGGTCATCGCCGTCAATCTCAAGGGTTACTTCAACTACAACAAGCTGGCCGCGGCCCATTTCAAGGACCGCCGCTACGGCAAGATCGTGAACATCACATCAATCAACGGCCTTCGCGGCAAGTTCGGCCAGACCAATTACTCGGCGTCAAAGGGCGGCATAATCGCCCTTACGAAATCCCTTGCCAAGGAGCTCGGGAAGTTCAACGTGAACGTCAATGCCGTGGCTCCCGGGATGGTGATGACGGAGATGGCCAAGAAGATACCGCAGGAGTTCCTCAGAAAGGCCCTGGACGAGACGGTTCTCGGAAGGATAGCCGATCCGGAGGACATATCCAACGTGGTCTCCTTCCTGTGCAGCGAAAGGGCACGTCATATAACAGGCGTTACACTCAAGGTGGACGGAGGCCAGTACATATAGGAGGCGTGATGATGAAGGTAGGAGTAGTTGGCATAGGGCACGGTAGGTTCGGAAGGAGGAGCGACGCCACCGTGCAGGAACTGGCATTCGAGGCGTTCCGGCTGGCAGCGGAGGACATGGGCGGGCTGGACCGGAAGGATATAGACGCCACCATCGTTGGCTCGGTGCCGGAATATCACAGACAGCGGTCGCTGCCGGGAGTGGTGGCGGAATACCTGGGACTGAACGATCAGCCGACCTGGCTCTGCGAGGCGGCATGCGGCTCCAGCAGCGCGGCGGTGAGAAGCGCCCTAATGGCGATCAAATCGGGCATGCACGATGTGGTGGCGGTCCTGGGCGTGCAGAAGATGACCGAGCTGGAAACGCCGGAGCTACTTGCCCTCATGGGTCGAGTTGGTGACGTGCAGTGGGAATCCGGTTTCGGGACCACCTTTCCCGGGTACTATGCGATGTACGCACAGAGGCACATGCACGAGTTCGGGACCACCCACGAGCAGATGCTCAGGGTTGCCGTGAAGAACCATCATTACGGCGCTATGAATCCCAAGGCCATGTTCCGCAAGGAGATCACCGTGGAGCGGGCCCTTGCCGCACCCCCGGTGGCCGACCCCTTCACAGTGTTCGACTGCTGTGCAAATGCGGACGGAGCCGTTTGCCTGGTGTTTGCCAGCGAGGAGAAGGCAAGGAAGCTCAGTGACACGCCGGTATGGCTCAACGGGGCGGGATCGGCCACGGCCGCAATGTCGCTTCTTCGGCGCCCGGACCTCGTGAGCATACCAAGCGCCCGGGAAGCATCCCGACAGGCTTACGAACAGACGGGACTCGCCCCCAAGAATATCGACGTGGCGGATGTGCACGACTGTTTCACCATCGCCGAGGTACTGGCATACGAGGACCTGGGCTTCTGCAGCAAGGGCGAGGGCGGGCAGTTCATAGACGATAGACAATCCTATATCGGCGGATCGACGCCGGTGAACGTGGACGGCGGGCTGAAGGCGAAGGGTCATCCGGTGGGGGCCACAGGGGCGTCCCAGACCTACGAGATAGTGTCCCAGCTGCGGGGCGACGCCGGCAAGAGACAGGTGGACGGGGCCGAGGTAGGTCTCACCCACAACGTCGGCGGGATCGGACAGTATACCTTCGTTCACATCTACGGGAGGTCGTAGATATGCCGTTCTACTGGTTCGGAAAGGTCAATTTTGTGCCGTACACCAGGGTCACCGGTTTCGCGGACGAGCTGAAAGACGGACGATTGATGGGCTCGAAATGTTCTTCCTGCGGTGCAGTTTCCTTCCCTCCCCGCGCGGACTGCATCGAATGCCTGTCGCCGGAATTTGAATGGCTTGAATACAGCGGGGATGCCGTCCTTCATACCTACACCGTCATCCACGCAGCGCCAACCGGTTTCGATGAACTGGCCCCTTATATAGTCGGGATAGTCGACCTGCCGGAGGGGGGCAGGCTGCTTGGCTGGATAGAAGGGATAGATAAGGAAGATATCGAGATAGGAATGCCCCTAAAGGTCGTACCCAAGATATTCGACGAGATCGAGGAGATAAAGGTATATTATACTCTCGAGCGACCATAGATGGACCCCAGGCCGACCATAGACGGACCACCGACCGACCATTGGCTGACCGAAAGGATGAACTGGGTCGATGATGGGGCCACCTGCAATGTTCTTATGTCCGGAAGGGATAGATCATGCCAGCAAAGAGCCAGGAATTCTACAATGCCACCGATGAGTTCATCGACCGGAACGTCCGGGAGGGCAGGGGCGATAACGTCGCCATCATATACATGAGCAAGGTACTCACCTACCGGCAGATACAGAAACTGGTGAACAAGACAGGCAACGCCTTCAAGGCCATCGGCATAGGGATGGGGGACCACATACTCCTTCTGATGCACGACAGCCCCGAGTTCATCGGCGCGTTCTGGGGAGCCATCAAGATCGGGGCCGTGCCCATTCCACTCAATACAATACTTCAGCCCGAGGATTATCAGTATCTCATGAACGATTCCAGAGCCAAGGTGATGGTGATCCACGAACAGTTGCTCAGCAAGATAGAATCCATAACGGGCAACCTGGATTTCCTGCGGGACCTCATCGTCATAAGGGAGTCGGGGGGAGCCAAGCTGCCGTACAACCAGATATTCAAGCAGGCTTCGTCCAAGCTGAAACCCGTCCATACGACCTACGATGACGTGGCCTTCTGCCTGTACAGCTCGGGCAGCACAGGTTTTCCAAAGGGGACCATGCACCTGCAGCACGACATGGTCTTCTCGGCGGACCACTATGCAAAGGAGGTTCTGGGCATAACCTCCGAGGACGTGGTGTTCTCGGCTTCCAAGCTCTTCTTCGCATACGGTCTTGGGAACAGCATGTATTTTCCATTTCGGGTCGGCGCGTCCTCGGTACTGCTGCCGGGCAGGCCGTTCGCCTACGTCGTATTCGAGATCATCAGGACGTATCGGCCCACCATATTCTTCGGGGTACCCACCCTCTACAACAATATGCTGTCCCATTACGAGGATAGGCGGGACGAGTACCCGGACGACCTCTTGAGCTCAATAAGGGTTTGCGTATCGGCGGGGGAGGCGCTTCCCCCGAAGATATACGATGACTGGAAGGACCGTTTCGGCATAGAGATACTGGACGGTATCGGCTCCACGGAGATGTGCCACGTGTTCATATCGAACAGGCAGGGAATGGTGAGGCCGGGGGCCACGGGCCTCGTTGTGCCGGGATACGAGGGAAAGGTGGTGGATGAGGAATGCCAGGACCTTCCGGAGGGCGAGATAGGCAATCTCCTGGTGAAGGGCGACAGCTCCGCACCCTATTACTGGAGGAACCACAAGAAGACCCAGAGCACCATGCTGGGCGAGTGGATAAACACCGGGGACAAGTACTGGGTGGATGGGGAAGGTTATTACCATTACGCGGGCCGGTCGGACGACATGTTCAAGGTGGGAGGGATATGGGTATCGCCCTTCGAGGTGGAGAGCGCGCTCATGGAGCACGACGCGGTGCGGGAATGCGCTGTGGTCTGCGCCCCGGACGACGAGAACCTGCTGAAGCCCAAGGCGTTCGTCGTGCTGGCGAAGGGTACGGAGCCCGGAGAGGAGCTGGCCGAGGAATTGAAGAGATTCGTCAAGGAGAGCATTGCCCCGTACAAGTACCCCAGGTGGGTGGAGTTCATAAAGAAGCTGCCGAAGACCTCCACGGGGAAGATCCAGAGGTACAAGTTGAGGTAACGGTACTTGCATTGGATGAGTTCTCTTCAAATAAGAGGGCTCGGTAGCGGGGGAGGGGAGTTGGGGTGGCGTACGCGAATACGAGCCCGATATCAGATACATAATTAATGGTATGAGAGTGTGGAGAAACGAGGGCGGCAGCCCTCGTCTGATCGGCGGGACGCCGACTAGAACATTTCTTCCAGAAGTCGAAATCCTCGCTTGTGCCCTTCTTTCCGGCCCCGTGCATAATAACCCTCATGATCCCAATCATTACCGTGTCCCATTTCTTCCCTCCACCGAAACAAGATATAAATAACAGCAAAACGTTGTTTTTCCACTCGACATTAATGGCCATTCAACTCATCGCAACACGGAAGGGATAACGATATGTCGCGCAGGGAACTACGAACCGTCGTCCTTATCATCTCCATGGCCGGACTTCTGATCGGCACGTTGAACGTTGGGATTTGGACGACGGACATTACCGGCCCAGAACCCACAGGAATAATCCCGGTCGGTGACGTCACCCCATCTTCCGTTGCATCCTCATCGACCAGAGGCAACGAGGAGCTCAGGCAGCTGTCCGTGAACTACCGGCAGATCCGCGGCGGGCTCAACACCCACGGTTTCATAGACGTGGACGAATCCAACGGCCACGTCTACTATCACAACAGCTACAGGGAATCCACCGTATACAAATACACTTCCCTGGACAATTTCAAGAACAACAACGGTCAGCAGCAGCTCAACCTGCCACGCCGGTCCGAGGGAACCTATCACTGCATCTACAGGAACCATCTCTACTACGCGGCCTACGGCAGCAATCTGCTGGTCAAGTGCAGGGTGTCCGACATGCGCGAGATACTCACGAGGAACCTCGCCGGAGCAGGCTCCCACAACCAGGCCCACTTCAACTGGGGGGGATACACCGACATCAACCTCATGAGCGACGAGACGGGACTCTACGTCACCTGGGCCACGAGCACCTCGGCCCATATGAAGCTGAGCAGGCTGGACGAGAACCTGAACGTCCAGCAGACCTGGGACACCGGGCGGAACAAGGGCAACGTGGGCTGGGCCTTCATGGTGGGTGGCGTTCTCTACTGGGGTAACCAGTACAGCAGTGATGTATTCAATTACAAGCTTGATACCTCCACTTCCCAGGTGAGTTCCTACTCCAACAGCCTCGGTGCCGGCGGTTACATCACCCACACGTCCTACAACGGAAAGGACAACAGCCTTCTGGTCTGGAACCAGGGAAACGTCTATCATTACCCCGAGATAGGCGGGGTCCGGATCACCCGGGCCGAGAGCGCGAGACTGCGGGGCAGCGAGGAGTACGAGGGAATATGCTACGCCAGGCGCGGCCCCTACGTCATGAGCGTCAACGTCACCACCACCGAGACGCTGGACGATGTGGCGGAGATGGAGGTATGGCTGGATTATAACACCACCAACGCCACCCTGGGATTCAACTGGACGCGGGAGAAGTTCTACAAATCGGGGGATACCGGAGACGATGTGGAGGTGTTCCTTGACGACTGTATCTATTATAACGACGGGGAACAGAAGTGGACGGTGAACTTCTCGCTCATGTTCAATTTCACCTTCCCGCACGAGAAGATGCTGGACTGCTACGTCAAGACAACCGCTAAGAGCGGCGACGCGAGACTGGATCGGTTCAAGGACCTGTGCCGGGTGGAGAACGACCTGGAATTCCTTGGAACCCCGAAACTGGTGGGAGAGCAGCAGGGAAGAATAGAGGAGGGCGACTGGGTGAAGGGAGGGCAAAACATCACCATCGACAACATGACGGTCGTCTATTCCGGAACCTCGTCCCTCTACCCGGACGACGGTTTCTTCAACGTCAAGATCGAGGATTCCTCGGGGAACGTCTGGTGGGACAATGGATCCGGCGGGAACGAGGTGGAGCTGAACATACGATCCGGCAGCCAGTCAGACGAGTTGGAGAGCTATCGTATCACCATCGTCGATATCCCCGATTCCGGTATCTGCATGACGAATTTCACATTTCCGGTCCGGATAGATGCGGAGCCGCCGGTACCACCACTCAACCTGCTCTGCCACGCCGACGGCTTCAAGGGCAGGGATACCGAGTACACCGACGTACCGGAAACCTTCGTCACCTGGGACGAGGTCATGGATCATGGATCCGGCCTTTCCGGTTACTATTATTCGCTCCATGACAATTCCGGTACCGATAACGGCACCTTCACGGTGGACCGCGAAGTACAGATCGGAGACCTGGAGGAGGGATTCGTAAGCGTTCACGTCTGGTGCGCGGATCTCGTGGGGAACATCGGGCAGGCTGCGAGTTCGGGCATCCTCGTGGACCTCACGCCCCCCATGTTCACGAACTATACGCCCGTGGACGGTGCGTGGCACAATAAAAGCCAGGTGGTATGCTCGGTGGAGGTCGGGGACGAGGAGGGCTCGGGAGTGGATGGGACCACCATCGAGTACTCCGTATCCCTGGGGGGGCACCTGAACTTTCAGACGTGGATGCCCGCCGGCCTGATCTCGGCAGACCATCACCTGTTCCCAAGCGTGGATTATTATTTCCAGGAGGGAGAGGATAATCACATCAAATGGCGGGCCAAGGACCTGTCGGGCAACGGATACGTCGAATCGCTTCCCACGAACATAAAGGTGGACACCACATCCGTCAGCTTCGAGGACGTCATATCGCCCAACGATGAATGGTACGATCACAGCGATATAACCACGAAGATACGGATCAGCGATACGGGAAGCGGCGTTGATCCCGCGTCCATCCAGGTGCGTCGATCCGTGACCGGACCGGGCGGTTTCGGACCGTGGAAGAACGTTCCGGCGGAGAACGTGACGGAGGTCAAGGACGGCAAGTTCGAGATAACGGTCACCCAGTACTACGAAGAGGGAAAATCCAATTACATCATGTTCCGGGGCAGGGACCTCGTGGGAAATTCATACGGTGTTTCGAAGGCGTTCAACCTGAAGATAGACACATCTCCCGTATATTTCAGGGGATTCTTCCCGGATGAACTGAGCTACTCGAACGAGAAGAAGGTAGAATGCTCCGTTTCCATCATGGACGACGGAACGGGAGTGGATACGAGCTCGGTGGAATACTCGGTCTCGACGGATGGACCCGCCGAGGAGAAATACGGAAGGTGGAACACGGTCACGAGTGTATTTCCGGGCAATCCGACCCTGGTGGTCCTCGAGGTGGAGTTCGAGTGGGGAATGAATAACTACATCCGGTTCCGGGCCGACGATGTCATCGGTACCGGAATAAATACATCCGCCGGATACGTTGTATGGGTAAACTCGGAGCCCGTGCCCGAGATCTCATCTCCCCTCAACGGGGAGGAATACTCGGAAGGCAGCGAGATACAGTTCAATGCATCGCTGTCGTGGGATGCGGACGGAGATGAACTTACGTACTACTGGACCTCCAACGTCTCCGCCAACACGTCCCTGGGATACGGTTCCCACTTTTCCACCAGACCGGTTCCCGGAAAACACGCCATCACGCTGCACGTTTCAGACGGACACGGTTACAACGTATCAAAAAAGTTACTTCTGACCATAAAGGAGAGGGAAAAGAAACCGGAAAAGAACAACGAATTGAGCATAATTCCTGACAAGGGCTCGGGTTCCTTCTGGTTCATATCCATTATCGTCGCGGTCGTCATTGTCCTTCTGCTTGTTCTCATGGTATTCATCATCGTCCGGAGAAGGAAGAAGAGGGCCGAAGACGAGAGACCGGCGCCCGTCCCCAATGCTCCCTTCTCACCGGAGTACCGCCCCTATCCAAAGGGCCAGTACCAATCCTACATGCAGCAGGGTTATGCCGGGCCGCCTTCATTCGGCCCTTCGCCGGGCATTCCTCCGTCCCGGCCGATGCCGTCTCCCGGAACACATGTCCCGCCCACGATGTCCCCGGTCCCGCAAATGCAGCTGCCACCGTACGCGGGATCACCGGTAAACGCACACAGTCCTCCAGCAGACACACCGTCCCCTCTGCCCGCGATGGGATCGTTATATTCGCTGCCAACATTCTCCACCGATGCTGGTCCGCAGCAGCTGGACCGGCTCGCCCTTCCGCCTGCCTCCGCCGGGATGGAGAACGACATTTTCCCTGTAACGCAGGAAAACGCGTTTACCGGGAACTTCCCCGCTCCTCAACCGATCCCGGAGGCAGCCGGTGTCTTTCCCCCGATCGTGCCCGATGTCGCGCCCGCGGGTCCCTTCATTGATTCTCAACAGGCCGAATATACGGCCGATCCGGCTCCTCCGGCCATGCCTGCGGATGTGCTGGAAGTTCCCATCATGGGTGTTCCTCAACAATCCGAACACGATGTCGATTTGGTTCCTGCGGCCCTGCCAGCCGATGTACCTCCGGTTCCCTCCGCTGTTCCTCCGCAGGCCGACAGTGCGGCAGGCATCCTCCCTCGGACGGATCTGGAGAAAGCCTTCTCCTTCGAAGCTTCCGCTTTACCGATCCCGGGCACCCCCGCCGCAGAGATCGCTCCATTCGGGGGACTGCCCCCCGTTCCGGAAGGACTGCCGCCCGATTCGGCTCCCCCGCCGGTACCGTCCCTGCCCGCCGAGTCATCCATGCAGTGCCATTCATGCAGTCATATCTACAGTGTCACCATCGCCGAACTGCCTGCCATCGTCACATGTCCGGTCTGCCAGACGCAGGGAATGGTCGAATACTTGTAATATTGTCAACGGTGAAAAGTTCGAAAAAAATTCGACCTTTGCAGCTCGATACTGCTTGCGACGTTTCGACCATAGGGAGAAATGTTGCTTGAGTCTATTTAAGACAACTAATAATAAATAGTGGTGACATATTGATTTTCCGTTACCCATCGATATGATTTTACTTCCCTGCAGCCAAATGAGTGGGTAATATGATACCACCCCGCATCCGTTCGATATTGCCACTATTGCTGGCGGCCGTTCTGCTCTCCGCCATGTTCTTTTCCAGTTTCATACATCAGGTCGATCTGGGGGATGTGCAAGATGTGGAAAAGGACGGACCATCTGAAAAGAATCCGAAGAACGAGACGCGAGCGGAGGATTTTCAATACCTGGGTACGCTAAACCTGGGCGGGACCACTCAATACGGCTCGGTCTATAACAGATATTATAGCGAGTACTGGGTCAAACAGTCATGGTCCAGCACCACCATAACCCGCTACAACGACGCCGGCAACTACGTGGGTACGAGAAACGTGGTCGGAAGTTCCATTGCCCTTGGCACCGATTCGGATGGCAACCTCTACGTGGGTGATAACAGCAAGACATTCTACAAGTTCGACAGGAACGGGAACCAGGTGTGGGCCAGGACGTACAACGATGGCAGCCAGGCAAGAGGGATCACCTGTGACGATCATCATGTTTACGCACTCTTCAATTACGGCCCGATATTGAAGTTGGACAAGAATACGGGTGCCAAGATAGGGACCATAACTCCCAGCCGCCAGTTCTCCAATGCCTTCAGCATGGTCTACTATGACCACAAGCTCATTGTCTCGGATAATCACGGCTCCCCCACGATCCACGTGTACGACATGAACGGTCAGTATCTTCGAGGGATATCTCCCCCCGTGGGCACATCCAACGCCTATGGCATAGTCTGGACCGGCAGGGAGTTCCAGGCGTGCCCCTACCAGTCCAATACCTGGTATCGCTACTCCGCGGTGGATCTGCTGGTCTATACTGAATCGGCGGCCCTGGTGGTGCCGAAAGGCGAGGAAAGCATCTGCTATGCAAGGAAGGGTCCATACACCTTCAGCGTCAATCTCACCACCAACGAGAACCTGAATGATGCCTCCGAACTGAAGGTCTATCTCGATTACAACACGACAAATGCCACTCTTGGATATAACTGGACCAGAAACGAGTTCTTCAAACAGCAGGATGCCAGGGGCGACGTACAACTGCTCCGGGATAACTGCACGGTAGCGGATGACGGGCTCAAGAGGGTGTGGGTTAATTTTTCGGTTGTCTTCAATTTTACCTTTCCCCACGAAAGACCCGTGGATTGCTTCACCAACACCAGCTCTGTGGCCGATGAACATACCATAGACAGGTTCCCTTATCTCTTTCGGGTGGAGAATGACCTTGAATTCCTCGGCACCCCGAAATTGATGGGGGAGCAGCAGGGAAGGATCGAGGAGGGCGACTGGGTGAAGGGAGGGCAGAACATCACCATCGACAATATGACCGTGGTCTACTCCGGTTCTCCGTCGCTTTACCCGGATGACGATCTCTTTGACGTCAAGATCGCGGATACCTCCGGAAACGTGTGGTGGGACAACGGATCGAGCGGGAAGGAGGTGGAACTGAACATCAGGGCCGGCAACCTGTCAGACGAGGAGGAGAATTACTGCATCACCATCGTGGGCATACCCGATTCCGGCATATGCATGACGAATTTCACATTTCCGGTCAGGATAGATGCGGAGCCGCCGGCTCCACCCCTCAATCTCCTCTGCCACGCGGACAGCTTCAACGGACGGGAAACCGGATATACCGACGAGCTGGAGACCTTCGTCACCTGGGACGAGGTACAGGATCATCAATCTGGCCTTTCGGGCTATTATTACTCACGCACGGACAATTCAGGCACACAAAACGGCACTTTCACCGTGGACCGGGAAGTACGGATCGGCGACCTGGAGGAGGGACCCGTCAGGGTATACGTCTGGTGCGTGGATCTGGTGGGTAACATCGGTGAGGCCGCGAGTTCCGGCATATTGGTGGACCTCACACCCCCGGTATTCAGTAACTACGCCCCAGCCGACGGCGTTTGGCACAATAAAAGCCAGGTTCTGTGTTCGGTGGAGGTGGCCGACCCCGACGGTTCCGGCGTTGACGGGAGCACCATCGAATATTCCGTGTCCACGGGGGGGCATATGAACTACGAATCGTGGATGCCCGCTGGCCTCTTCGATACGGGTTCCCCGCTGTTTCCCAGTGTGGATCATTATTTCTCCGAGGGCGTGGAAAATTACATCAAGTGGCGAGCCAGGGATCTGTCCGGCAACGGATACGTCGAATCGCTTCCAACCAATATCAGGGTGGATACCACATCAGTCAGCTTCGAGGACGTAATATCACCGAACGATCTATGGTACGATCACAGGGATATAACGACCATGATAAGGGTCAGCGATACCGGAAGCGGCGTGGATCCCTCCTCCATTCAGGTGAGAACCTCCGTGTCCGGGCCCGGCGCTTTCGGACCCTGGAAAGCCGTTCCACCGGAGAACGTGACCGAGGTGGAGAGCGGGACCTTCGAGATAACCGTAACACACCGTTACGCCGAGGGGAAGGACAATTACGTCATGTGGAGGGGTACCGACTTGGTGGGAAATCCCCACGGCGTCTCCAAGGCGTTCAACCTGAAGATAGACACCACTCCCGTCTATTTCTGGGGTTTCTTCCCGGATAACGAGAGCTACTCGAACGGAAAGACCGTGGAGTGCTCCGTCTCCATCATGGACGACGGAACGGGGGTGGATGCGAGCTCGGTGGAATATTCCGTTACCACGAAGGGGCCCGGCGATGATGGATACGGGAAGTGGAAGACGGTTCCAAACGTCTTTCCGGGCAATCCTGTCCAGGTGACTGTCGAGGTGGAATTCGAGTGGGGAAGGGACAATTTTATACGCTTTCGGGCCGACGACATCATTGGAACGGGGTATAACATCTCGGAGGAATTCATAGTATGGGTGAACTCGGAGCCGGTCCCGGAGATATCGTCTCCCCTGACCGGAGAGGAATACCCGGAGGACAGTTCCATCGATTTCAATGCATCGCTGTCATGGGATGCGGACGGTGACGAACTGGCTTTCTACTGGTCATCCAACGTCACCGATAACAGGTCACTGGGATACGGCCCCCATTTTTCCGCCCGATTGGTTCCCGGCAAACACGCCGTCACCCTCCACGTATCCGACGGACACGGCTACAATGTAACGAAAAAGGTGTTGTTGACGATAACGGAGAGGGAAAAGAGTCCCGAGAAGAACGGTGGGGGGAGCATCATCCCCGGGAAGGGCTCGAGCTCCTTCTGGTACATATTGCTCATCGTCGCCGCCATCGTCGTTCTTCTGATCGTCCTGATGCTGGTCATGATCGTTCGTAGGAGGAAAAAGGATTCTGGAGAAGTTGGGCCGGCGCCCTTGGACCATCATCCGGCAATTGGACCGGCGGTCCACCCGTATCCCGAGGGCCAGTACGCGCCCCAGTCGCAGCAGGGTTATTACGGCACGGCCTCTCGCGGTCCCGTGCCGGGGGCCCACCCGGGCCAGCCGTTGCCGTCCCCGGGGACCTGGGCGCCGTCGTCCGGCACTCCCGCATCCGGGATGCCTTTTCCCCAGCAGGTCCCCGCTCTGCCTCAGTTGGTGAACACGGGAACAGCATATTCTCTGCCGGCATTCTCCACCGACGAGGGTCTGCAGGACCTGGCCCGGCTCGCCCTTCCGCCCGCCTCCGACGGGACGGAGAACGTCATTTTCCCAGTAATGCCGGAAAGTGCCTTTCAAGGCGGTCTCCCCGCCCCCCAACAATCCCCGGAAGGTGCCGGGACCTTTACCCCGGCCATGCCCGAGGTCGCACCCGCGGGTTCATCAGTGTTTCCTCAACAACCCGTTGATACTGTCGGCGGGATTTCTCCTACCTTGCAGGATGTTCCACTCACGGGTTCATCAGCGGTTCCTCAACAACCAGTTGATACTGTCGGCGGGATCCCTCCTACCTTGCAAGATGTTCCACTCGCGGATTCAT
Organism: uncultured archaeon; assembly: GCA_964423515.1. Taxonomy (GTDB): domain Archaea; phylum Thermoplasmatota; class Penumbrarchaeia; order JASLWR01; family JASLWR01; genus CAYRFL01. The sequence continues at coordinate 8,959 of CAYRFL010000035.1, read as the reverse complement.
CAGCGGTTCCTCAACGATCCGAACATAATGTCGATCCGGCCCCTGCGGCCCTGCCAGCCGATGTACCTCCGGTTCCCGCCGCTGTTCCTCCTCAGGCCGACAATACCGCAGGTATCCTACCTCGGACGGATCTTGAAATAGCCTTCTCCTTCGAGTCTGCCGTTCCGCCGATCCCGGGCACCCCTGCCGCAGAGATCGCTCCATTCGGGGGACTGCCCCCCGTTCCGGAAGGACCGCCGCCCGATGCAACTCCCCTGCCGGGACCATCCCTGCCCGCCGAGTCATCCATGCAGTGCCATTCATGCAGTCATATCTACAGTGTCACCATCGCCGAACTGCCTGCCATCGTCACATGTCCGGTCTGCCAGACGCAGGGAATGGTCGGATCGCTATAACATTGGGGTAACTCTTCTTACGGGCTGATCCGAGTTAATTCGCCGTTTTGAAAAAGAGCATAATTTTGATATCGATCACATAATGATCAGTTCTTCCGTCCGAGCATTACACGCAATCCTTCTTTAAGCTCGTCCATTTTCCGTTCCATGCCCAGATCCGCACATCTTTCCTCGAGATACGCGCCATTTATTGTTTCGCCCTGACGTGTATAGATACTTTCGGCATCTCTGATATCCTGTTCGCTGCCGCAATAAAGTTTGTTGGCAATGGTATCCTCCGGGGTTGCGATGTACATTGAGATTCCATGGAAATCCTTGAACATACGATTCTCAAGTGTCTTTCGATCGTTCTCGTCGTAAACACCCTTGATATCAATCCTGAACAATGATATCTTCTCTATTGCTGAAAAATGGGAGCGCTGTCGAAACGCTTCGATCATCTCCTCGGGATATGAAAAAAATCCCTGTATCTTCAGGTATTTCGCAAAATCAACCAGGCCGCTCTCCCCCAATTGGACGATGACATCCAGGTCCATGGTGGTCCGGGGATTCCCGTGAGCGATCACGGCTATGCCGCCAACGATGACGTACTTCGTTTCCCGTTCGTTCAGGTATTCACTCACTATCCGTAGCACGTCGATCATACTTTGCATTTCCCATGGCCTCCCCGAACTCAAGGGCGAAGTCTATAAGGCCAAATCCCATCTCGAGCGTTTCCTCCGCGGAAAACTCTCTGGCGCGGATGGCCATCCTGATATTCTCCATCCGGCGTTTTTCCCTAATTTCTTCCTTGTGATCGCCCGACATGTTTCCTTCTCCGCCTATGAAACATATGCCCCGGGAGTATAAAAAGGTTATTGGGACTATGTTATTTTTCCTTCCCCATCCATCACACCGTAAATCCTATATACCGCTATACACTACCCACATTATAGCTACATAGTAATTACATTATGAATTTAATTAAATACACAACCGACAGTGAAGAACATGAGCAGCGACCCGCCCGCAAAGTTCGAGGTCTACGGCCAGGAAATGATCGAGAAGAAGGTCAAGCAGAGCGGAAACAGCGGCAGGATATACCTGCCCCCGCACTGGATCGGAAAGAAGGTAAAGATCATAAGGGTCGATTGAGAGGGATGGCAATGAAAGACGTGATCGTTCGAGAGATGAGGCCGGAGGACGTGGAAGCGGCCGCAGCCATACACAGCAGGCTCCTTCGCCAGGGCGGGACCAGCCACCGCCGGTACGATATCGGTTCTCTATTTTCCCAGTTCCTCGAGAAAAGCCCACACACCTGCTTCGCGGCCGAGAGGAACGACGAGGTCGTGGGATTCATCGTGGGGGGCGTCAAGGACTGGGGCTTCGGGGTGGAGAGAGCGGGATGGATAGAGATGGTGGAGGTGGACCCGGGCTGCATGGGCATGGGTATCGGAAAGGAGCTCGGAGGCGCGCTCCTCCTCTATTTCCAGAGCGTCGGCATAAGGGAGGTCTACACCTCGGTACGGTGGGACAGCGGCGATCTCATCGAGTTCTTCAAGTCGCTGGGCTTCGATAAATCGCACTTTATCAACCTGCATGTCAAATTATAAAAAACCAATGGAAAAACGAGTGATACGCATGATAGAACAGTTCCAAAAATGGTACGAGAACCGCCACGAGTACGCCAGTGAGTGGAAGGAGCGAACGGGCGGCAAGGTCGTGGGTTTCTTCTGCACCTACGCACCGGAGGAGATATTCTACGCCTTCGACGTGCTGCCGGTTCGGGTCCTGGGCAGCCACGAGCCCCAGGATGTCACCGAACCCCACATCTTCGCCATGTTCTGCCCCTTCTGCAGGGATGTCCTGGCCCAGGGCCTCAAGGGCAGGTACGACTACCTGAACGGCATCATGATCGCCCAGTCCTGTCTGCATCTTCGCCAGGCATTTACGAGCTGGGAGTTGCACAAGAACCCGGGCTGGAGTTATTTTTTACCGATGCCGGGCCACGTCCAGAGCAAGAGGTCGATACCCTTCCTTCGTGAGGAGTACAAGCTGCTCATCGAGAAGCTGGAGGAGCTGACCGGGAAGAAGATAACCGACGACGACCTGCGAAGAGGGATCAAGCTCATGAACGAGGTCCGTCAGGTGATGAAGGACATATACGAGTTCCGCAAGCAGGAGAACCCCCCCATCACCGGCACCGAGGCCATGTACATGACCTGCGCCCAGTTCTTCACCCACGGTGAGGATTTCCTAGAGGTCGCCCGGAAGGTCAAGGAGGAGCTCAAGACGAGAAAGCTGGACCGGGACCCGGGCCAGAGGATAATGCTTGTCGGAAGCGAGAACGACGACATCGAGTACCTATCCATGATAGAGACCCTGGGCGAGAGGGAATCGGTGGGCTGCACCGTGGTCATAGAGGACCACTGTACCACCACCCGGTACTTCTGGGACCTCGTTGACGAGACGATCGAGGATCCCCTTCTGGCCATTGCCGAGAGGTACGTGAGAAGGACCCCCTGTCCCTCCAAGGACTGGCCCGAGCGCAGCAGATTGAAGAGGATACTGGAGCTCGCAAGGGAGTTCGACGTGGCAGGGGCCATCGTCCTGCAGCAGAAGTTCTGCGATCCGCACGAGGCCGACATCCCCTTCATTCGGAGGTTCCTGGATGAGAACGACATACCCACGTATTTCCTGGAGTTCGACGTGACGGTGCCCGCGGGCCCCTTCGCCATAAGGACCGAGGCTTTCCTCGAAACGCTTGAGATGGAGGACGACCTGTTCTAGGAGGTGAAGAAATATGGCAAGATATCCAACAGAACCCCTAAAGTGTTGGGGCAAGGCAAAGGAACTGAGGGAAGAATGGTACAGGGAGTTCGATCTGGCGCAGGAGAAGGGGGGCATACGGGTGATGGGAAGCGCCTGGGCATTCGACGCGGTGCCCCTGGGCCTCGGCCGCGATGTTCGATGGATCACCGGTGAGCCCTACGGAGCCTCCTGTGCTTTCAACAGGCCTCTATCGGCAAAATTCCTGTCGGCCACGGAGAGGTTCGGCTTCGCCCGCGACCTGTGCGCATACATGAGGAACTACTGGGGCTCCATACTCTGCGACGAGTATGCATTTGGGGGCAAGTTCCCCAAGGCCGACTTCGCCTATTCCCAACATATCTGTTGCTCCCATGCAAAGTGGTACCAGAACGCCTGCGAGCTGGAGGGAGGCGACGTTCCATTCTACGGGATCGACGTGGGAGCGGGTCCGTGCCCGCCTTTCGCCCCGAAGATGTACGAGCACAGGGTAAGGTACGTTGCGGACCAGCTGCTGGACTCCATCGACTGGATGGAGGAGGTCACCGGACGGACATACAACGATGAGCTGCTGTTCGAGGCAGCCTGGAACGATATCAGGTCCACCCATACCTGGGCCAAGATTTGCATGCTGAACCGGGCCGTTCCGGCACCCCTGGACGAGAAGACCATCTATTCCCTTTATGTATTCGGCACGCTTCAGAAATCCAACGGAAAGTTCGCGGATTTCTTCGAGAACGATCTGTTGCCCGAGGTGCAGGACCGAGTGGACCGCGGCATCGCCGCCGTACCGAACGAACAGACCAGGATAATGACCGACACACAACCCCCGTGGGGCTTTTTGAGCATCTACCGGTACCTCGAGAAATGGGGCGTGGTGTCCGTCGGGTCCCTGTACACCTTCGGCCTTGAGGGCATGTGGCTCTACGACAAGGATGGCAAGGACCTGAGACCCCGGCCGATGCCCGAGAAGAAACCCGAGACCAGGGAGGAGGCCTGCATGATGCTGGCGGACTGGCATCTGACAAAGCCGGAGTACCAGCATTATTACAGTCCCGAATACAAGACCCTGATGATGGACGCCATCGCGACCAAGTGGAACGTGGATGCCATCGTTCTCCATTACAATCGGGGCTGCGAGGGTCTGTCCGTGGGGATCGCCGAGAACAGGCTTGGCCTCCTGGAGCGAGGCCACAAGGTGATGACCTACGAGGGCAACATGGGCGACGAGAGGGAGTTCGACAAGGAAGGGGTCGAGAAGAGATTCGACATATTCATGGAGGGCCTGGGCCTTACCAAGCCAGAGAAGGATTGAGGTGATAAAGATGATAGTAGCAGGAATAGATTGCGGCGCTAAGAACTCAAAGACGGTGATCATGAAGGACACGGAGATACTGGGCAAGGGGATGGCCATGACCGGTTTCGACCAGGGGGCGGCGGTGAAAGAATCCCTCATGTTGGCCCTGGAGGACGCAGGGGTTGGAATGGATGAGCTCGAGGGAATCGGCGGAACAGGGGCCGGAATGGACGATATCAAGGAGGCTGGCGTCAAGGTCAACGAGATCAAGGCCATGGCCCGGGCTGCTAATTTCCTTTTTCCGGATGCCAGAACGGTAACGGACGTGGGAGCCGAGATGGGACGTGCCGCCAAGATAGACGAGAAGGGGAACGTTGTGGACTTTGCCATCAACGAGAAATGCGCCGCCGGTGCGGGAGCCTTCATCGAGGCCATGGCCCGCGCCCTGGAGACCGATGTCACCGAGATGGGACCCATGGCGAACAAATCCGACAAGGCCCTTGCAATGAACGCGCAATGCGCCATCTTTGCGGAATCGGAGGTCGTTGGGCTAATTCACGCCAAGACAAAGAGGGAAGACATCAGCAGGGCCATACACGATGCGATGGCCTCAAGGATCGTCTCCATGATCAGGAAGATCGGCGTGAACAGGGACATCGCCATGATAGGCGGAGTGGGCCTCAATCCCGGCTTCGTGGAATCCATGAGAAGGGAGTTGAACGTCGATAGGATATACGTTCCCGAGGACCCCGCATTCAGCGCGGCGGTGGGTGCGGCCCTTGTTGCATTGGAGGAGGGTTAATATGAGCGAGGAAGCGAAGAAAGAGGAATTTTGGCGCTGGACGGAGAGTAACTGGAAGGACCCGGAACTGAACTGGGAGGATGCCAAGATAGTCACCGCGGGTATAGACGTGGGATCCGTGAGCTCCCAGGCGGTCATAGTCACCGACGGCAAGATATTCGCCTTCGGGAACATGAGGACGGGCTCGGACAGTCCCGAGAGCGCGAGGAACGCCCTGAATTACGCCCTGGCGGTCACCAATATGCCTGAGGACCGGATAGACTACTGCATAGGTACGGGTTACGGCAGGGTCAACGTTCCCATGGCCGACAGGTCCATAACGGAGATCGCCTGTCATGCCAGGGGCGCGAACTTCATCTATGGTCCGGAGGTAAGGACGGTTCTGGACGTCGGCGGACAGGACTGCAAGGCCATACGCTGCGACGGGAAGGGGAAGGTCCAGAACTTCCTGATGAACGATAAATGCGCGGCCGGTACCGGCAGGGGAATGGAGGTTTTCGCAGACCTGCTCTCGGTTCCCATCACCAAGGTTGGCGAGAGGTCATTCGAGATCGACAAGGAGCCAACTCCGGTGAGCAGCACATGCGTCGTATATGCCAAGACCGAGGCTACCGGCCTGCTGAGATCGGGATTGAAGGTGAACGAGGTGCTGGCCGCCTACTGCTCGGCAATGGCGGAGAGGATATACTCCCTGATCGAGAGGATCGGGGTCGAGGAACGCTTCGCCATCACCGGTGGATTGGCCAAGAACAAGGGAGTCATCGACCGCCTCATGAAGATAATGAACATCGAGCCCATGAAGACCACCTGGGACACGCAGATCGCCGGAGCCGCCGGAGCTGCCCTCTTTGCCAACACCCTCGTCGAGAGGGGCAAGGGTCGCAAGAAGTGACGGAGGAGATACCATGGAGGCAAACTACGGATACAAGGATGGTTCCGGAGAATATTTCATAACCATCTATACGGACAGGTGCACCGGATGCGAAGGCTGCGTGGAAGCTTGTCCCCACGGTGTGATGGGAGTGGGAGAGGATGAGAACGATCCCCTCTCGGACGACGTGGTGGCATTCGTCACCGACGCGCAGCGCAAGAAGATAAAATACACTTGCGGACCGTGCAAGGGAGAGGGAAAAACGGAACCGTGCATAGCTGCATGCGAGCCCGGAGCCATCATCCACTCGTGGTGATGGATCGCATAGTCACGATGAACGTCCGAACATACATGTGCTCCGGGTGAATCCGGGGCGTTGATATGGAACGGGACCATATCCCGCAGTCGTGTCTTGCGGCCATCGCGGCAAATACCACTCCGGTCATGTGATAACGTCACCGGAACGGAGATCGACCGGATGGTCTGAGTTGAAAGGATAGAGGTAATAGTATGGCATTCTCCATTACCATCGATGATCAGGATATATCAGCGAGCGAGGGCGAGACCATCCTCGCTGCCGCGGACCGTGCAGGAATTTACATTCCCCGGCTCTGCTCTCGACCAGGCCTGCCGCCCTCCCACGAGCTTCGCCCGGAAGCGGAGGGCATATACCGGGACGGACAGCTGGTAAAGAGCGATAATGACGATACCTTCAAAGGGTGCCAGCTCTGCATAGTGGAGATAGAGGGGCGTCCGGGACAGCACACTTCCTGCGATACGGAGACGGCCCCGGGAATGGTGGTTCGGACCCGGACCCCGTCCCTGCGCGCCAGCAGGCAGGAGCATCTCGTGAAGATCCTCACGGATCATCCGCACGTATGTCTGACGTGTGCCCAGAAGGAAGGGTGCTCCAGGACCCAGTGCTCCACCAATGTTCCGGACGACGAGAAATGCTGCATCCAGCTCGGTAACTGCGAGCTGGAGAAGGTGGCACAGTACGTCGGTATAGCCGACCATACCCCCAAATACGTTCCCCGGGGCCTTCCGAAGGACGAGAGCGAGTTATTATTTGTACGGGATTACAACTACTGTATAGGCTGCCTGCGGTGTGTTCGAGCCTGCGCTGAGGTCTCCGGTGCCGACGTCCTGGGCTTCGTCTACAGCGGCGGTGAGGTGGTGGTGGGTCCGAGGTCGAACGGATTCTCCAGGGCCGACTGTAGGTTCTGCGGCGTGTGCGTGGAGGTCTGCCCCACGGGGGCCCTTCTCGACCGCGATACAAGAGCCGGTGAAAGACACTCGGCTCTGGTCCCATGCCGAAGTTCCTGCCCGGCGGAGGTGGACGTACCGAGGTATCTCGACCACATTATGACGGGCCAGTACGGCAAGGCAGCAGCGGTGATACGAGAAAAGGTACCCTTCCCCGGTGTGCTGGGGCGGGTGTGCTTCCATCCCTGCGAGGACGAATGCCGTAGGGGGGAGCTGAACGAGGCCGTATCCATATGCTCTCTGAAGAGATTCTGTTCCGACGAGGACGATGGCTCCTGGAGGGAACGGGCGTCGAAAAATGCATCCGGCCGCGTGTCCACGAGAAAGATGGCCGCGATAATAGGCAGTGGTCCCGCAGGGCTTACGGCTGCGTATTACCTTGCCCGGAAGGGACACGGCGTTACGCTGTACGAGGAGGAGGAACGACTGGGAGGAATGCTGGCCCTGGGCATACCGAGGTACAGGCTTCCCGCCGACGTACTGGAAGGTGAGATAAACGATATTCTGGCCGAGGGGATCGAGGTGAGGAGCGGCGTGAAGGTAGGAAGGGATATCACACTGGGCGAATTGCGATCGGGCTGCGATGCAGTGTTCATCGCAACGGGTGCCTGCCAGAGCCGCAGGCTGGACATTGATGGGAGCGATCTTGACGGGGCCCTCTGGGGAATGGATTTTCTCAGGGCGATAAATCTGGGGAAGGACGTTGATATCGGCGATCGGGTGCTCGTCATCGGAGGAGGGAACGTGGCGGTGGACGTGGCCATGACGGCCAGCAGGGTGGGGGCAAAATACGTTGCCATGGCATGTCTGGAGAAGAGGGACGAGATGCCGGCCTTCGCCTGGGAGATAGAGGAGGCCCTGGAGGAGGGGATCGAGCTCGAGAACTCATGGGGGCCCATGAGGATACTCGGGGATGCGGACGGAAAGGTCTCCGGGATAGAGCTCAAGCGGTGTACGTCCGTGTTTGATGATAGGGGAAATTTCTCACCGGAATACGACGAGTCCGAGACCTCGAGGTTGGAGGCCGATACCGTGATCATGGCCATAGGGCAGAGCTCCGATCTGGAGTTTCTGGCTGATGAGGCGGACATTATGACGGGACGGGGCTGCATAAGGGCATCGGAGAGCAGCCTGGAGGCGGCCCGGGGAGTTTTCGCCGGAGGCGACGCGGTCCGCCAGCCAGGGACCGTTATAGATGCCATCGCAGCCGGAAGAAAGGCCGCGTCGGCCATGGACCTGTATCTTGGCGGCGACGGGAACATAGACGAGACCCTCGTGGTAGATGATGACGAGGACTCTTTCAGTAAGAGAAAGAGCCCCGAAGGATTCATCGACCTCGGGCGGGCGAAAATGCCGGTGCTGGAGCCAGAGGCGAGGATGGGATTCGAGGAGATCAACTGTGGTTTCGATTCAGAGATCGCCAGGACCGAGGCGGACAGATGCCTGAGATGCGAACTGCGGTTCCGGCTGCCGCCGGTCATCCTCCCCCCGGAGAGCATGATCGCGTTCAACGAAGAGAACATAAGGGAGCTTCCGGATGG
>CAYRFL010000034.1:27344-38204 GCA_964423515.1 uncultured archaeon | reverse complement strand
AAAGACCTGTAATTCCTTGAAATTTCACAATAGGTTTATATTCATTGAGTTGGATATTATATGAAGAGGTATGGATGGCTGGGTTACTATCCTAGAGGAATGATAATGAGACGCATAATGGATACTGTGGGAATGGGCCAGTTTTTCAGATTGCAGCTTATATTCGTCATAGGTCTGCTGCTCCTGTCTGCGATCTCTATTCTTGCATTTGGGCCAATGTCCCTGTCCAGGGCGGCGGATGCGGGTGGCAGCCCTCCCGATTTCGTAGCACACGGTGGAAGTCGCAACAAGGACAACCCCGAGGTGATAGCAAAGGGATCGGTATCGCTCGAATGGTCCAGCAGCGGGGACGTCTTCGCCTGGGACCGCTTTCATATCCAGCTCTCCGATGATCCGGGATTCGTATCCCTCCTGGTCGATGATGCCGATGTAGATGGGACTTCCTACGAGTTCGAGGATTTCGAGCACGGTACCACGTATTACTGGAAGGTGAGGGAGCATTATCGGTCCACCTGGACCGTGTATTCCGATACCTTCTCGTTCACTGCGCGGATACCCCCCATTCTTTCCTGGTCGGGCGAGCAGGGCTTCATAGGGGACGGCGTGCATCCCGAGACCGGGATACTGGGGGACTACTTCACCTTCCGGATCAAGTACACCGATCCTCATGCTGGGATAGCACCGGACTACGTCAAGCTGTACCTGGACGACACGGGCCCCAACGAACAGGCATACGATCTTACCCCCCTGAGCGGGAACGACAATTACAAACTGGGAGTGATACACTCCGAATCCCTCCAGCTGAACACCGCCGGCAGCTACCGGTACTACTTCGAGGCCTCCTACGGTAGCGGACTGGGCACTGTTCGCATGCCCTCCTCCGACGGGGTTTACATGGCCGCCCCTTACGTCAATACCCCTCCGACCCTCGGAGGGAACATCAGCCGGACCTATGGTATCGAGGCCTCCGTCTTCCGGTACAACGCCACCTTTACCGATGCTGACGGCGACCGGGCCGACCCGAAGCACAGCTTCGTGTACGTGGACGGAGCCCCATATCCCATGATAGAAGAGAACCTTCTCGACAACGATACCACCGACGGCAAGGAATATTACTACGAGCTCGATGAGCTGCCCAGGGGCGTCCACGATTACTACTTCGAGTTCAAGGATTCATACGGATCCATCGTCCGGACCTCCCCGACCTTCCATCCCATCATATACGAGGGGTGGCCCGACCTAAAGATCGCCTCCTCCGATATCGCCTTCAAGAACCATCCCGACACCGGCCGCCTCGTCATCACCGCAACCGTGCACAATATCGGCAAGGGGTCCGCCAGCGACATCCCCGTGAGCTTCTGGTTCGACGATCCGGACTCGAAGGACGAGAATTACGAACCCCTGAACAACATATACGGTAACTACTCGTACATTATCCCCTATCTGGCCAAGGGCAGGTCCCACGTCATAGAATGGCCGACCTATATAATATATAATGATACGCAGAAGGAGAAATTCTACGTCACGGTGGACATGGATTACACCGGAAGGACAGATCCGTACAATCCTCGTGCGCTGGCAAGTCCCAGGGACGAGTCCATCCAGGAGACGGTCGAGTACTCCGATGCCAACACGAACAACAAGGCCTGCAACATATTCTCGTTCGGCCCGGATGTGGAGGTCAGGGAATCGGAGGTCATTCCCCAGTCGGCGATATACGGCAGGGAAGTGACGTTCATCGTCAAGGTGAGGAACGTGGGGAACGACGATGTCCCCTTCGACAAGGACATCGTGGTGAGAATTCGCGGAATTTCACCGAAGGGGGACAGTACATCGTTCGGCCATTACACCATCAGGGCCGGAATGGTGGCGGGCAGCGTCTTCACCGCCAAGGTGGACTACAGGTTCTCGGGTCAGGAGGATTCCGTTGTCGGGACCTGGGCAGTGACCGTATCCGCAACGGTGAGCGGTCAGTTCGTGGAGCTGGAGAGCGAGAACAACGAAGTTACCGTGGATGTTGAGGTTATTAAGATGCAGAGGGGTGCGAACTCACCGTCATTCTCTCCCCCGCTGGCATCCCTGCTTTTTGCCCTTCTCTCCCTCGCTTGCATTGCAGCGTGGACCGAGACGGGATACGCAAGACGAAGACGGCGCTAGAAGGTGGCATTCGTATTATGAGAGAACGGCTCACAAGGGCCATCGGAACCTACAACGAGGTGGCGGGCAGCGACGAACGCGTGAAAGGTCTTGTCGAGGGAAAGGAACGTCTGATCGAGATAAGGCTAGGTGCCGGCGAAACCTATAATTTTCTCATTGAAGGTACAGTGGCACATCCTCTCAGGGACGGTGCCGCAGACGGACCTCCCGACATTCTCATACGAAGCGACGCCGAAACGCTGGAGGCGATCTTCGCCGGGACGCTCTCGCCGGTCAAGGCCATGGCCACAGGACGTCTCATCCTCAAGGCGCCAATCATGGACCTTCTTCTTCTGAGGAATTACTTCTCCAGGGCATGAAGGTGTTACGGGGACGTGGCGAGTGCCTATCTGTGTGTGAACCAGTAGACCGTTCCGGCCAATCCGATAGCTCCTAGCAGAAATACAACCACCACGGTCAGCCATATTTTTCCCGAGGATCCGCTATCCTCCCTCGTTTCGTCGATGGCCTCATCGCGCTTAACCGTGAAGGTTACCTCGTGCTCTCCCTCATTACCGTCGGCATCGGTGGCCCTGGCCGTGACGGTGTACTGGCCGGTCTCGAGTTCCTCCATTTTTATCTCGAAAGTCACGGGAAGGTCGGGACGGCGTTCCCTGAAGACCCGCCTTATCCCTGCTCCTTCCAGTTCCACTTTCATATCCCTTATCTCGGACAGATCGAAGACTTCCACTGTGATGGCGAGCGTCCCGATTAGTTGATGATCTTCACCTTCGGAGGGCATCAACAAAAGGATGGTGTCCCCTTCCGACGGGTTCGTTATCCGCACCTCCGGGGCCCGGGTATCCCGTATTTCAAGTACCAGCGTTTCCTCCGCCATTCTGCCATCCTCGTCCTCGGCCCTCAGGATGAAGTCCATGGGGCCCGTGCGAAGCTCGGAGGAGTTCAACTCGTACGTGAAACGCCCGCTATTGCGGTTATACCCCTCGATTCCGTTCTCCCAGCTCCTGCCCCAATCCAGTGAAAATTCCAACGATATCAGGGGAACCTCCGAGCTCACCGAGGCCCTTATCACGACGACTTGGCCAAATTCCACCACTTCGAACTGGGCCGGTGCCAGAAAAAGTATCTTCGGCGGTTCGATCTCCCGGGGAATTGGCTCCTTGAGGACGATCATCCTGCTCACCTGTGCCTCGTTCCCCGCCTTATCCGCCGCGTTAACTTTTATTTCGTGAGAGCCCTTTTTCCAATCCGAAGTATCGAGCTCGTATTCGTATTCATTACCCGCCAGATACCCGGTAATGTCGATTCCCTCTGACTGATCGATATATAATGAGAGCAGCACGATGCCAGCGTTGTCCGTAGCCAGGCCGTGTATTTCCACCATATCCCCGATGGTAAAGCCGGCATAATTCTCCGGTCCGGTCATGCTTACGGAGGGGAATTCCGTATCCTTCATCTCACTGAGCCGAAGACCCACCGTGTCCATTCCCCGGAGATGAGTATGGTCCACCGCCTTGACGGTCAGGTTGTATCGCCCCTCGGTGTAACCGGTGGTGTTCATCCCGTATTCGAACTCGCCGTCCTCCCCGAGGGAGTCCAGTATATCGAAGGTCTCCGTCAGTTCGTCACCCTGGACCTTCAGCTCGAGGACGGAGATGTTCACCCCGTCCACGCTGCCTCCCACGGTCATATGCGTTCCGATGGTATATGAGCTTCCATCCATGGGCTTCCTTATCCTGACGGAGGGCGGCACCAGGTCGGATACGTGAAAGCGCACCCGGGCGGTGGAGTTCACGCCCAGAACGTTCCGGGCCCTGACGACGGCAGTATGTTCGCCCTTCGCGAGAGTTCCGCCGGTGAGGGTGTAGGAGAAATCCCTCTCCGAAAGTCCATGGAATATATCTGTAACAACCCCATCCAGGGTCAGGTTCAATCCGGCTATACCGTGTTCGTCTGCCGCCGTCCCTCGAAGGACGATATCCTCGTCGACGGTGAACACATCTTCCGCACCCGGGTTCCTGATGGATACGAATGGCTTCCCCTCCATCTTTCTAAGTACTCTCATCTCGATACGTACCTTCTTGTAGGTCTCCACCTGGTCGCAGCTGCTGAGGCAGAAATATACGTCGTCGCCGTCCAGGGGGGCAAGGGTCCCCGAAGATCGTTGAACATCGAGGTCCGCATCATAACAGTCGGCCCTGTGGTTCCCCAGCACCCTTCCGATCTCCGACCCGGGGAATATTACAAAATCGCAGTGCAGGCCACCGGGGATGGGGCGTGTATGGAATGAGCCCGTGTTTGCATTCGGTGGTCTCTGAAAGGCCCGGTCCACCCGCAGGTCGTATTCTATTCGCCAATCCTCCCCTTCGGCATAATCGACCTCGCGGACCTTCGGCCTCACCCGCGGTTTCCGTCCCTCCAGGGTCACGTTGAAGTCGTATCGGGTGCCGGGCTCGATATAGGTCTTAGTCACGGCCCCGTTCCCGAGCCTCGATATCACCTTCACTGATATGTTATTGCTTGTGAGCGTAAACCTGGCGATCCCGTCGGAATCGGTGTAATTCCATATGCTGGGAAAGGGTGCGGTCACGGGGGTGTCGGTCTGATGCTCCAGCATCCAGTGGCTTCCTATGACAACCCTCGCCCCGTCCACCGGGGCCCCCGTCCGATCTGTCACCGTCACAACGACGTCGGAAAGCATCTCGCGCGGAACGTAATGTGTGGTCACGTCCTCCACCCGGTCGTTCCCGTGCCATTTGTAGATGCCGGAACCGCCCCGTCCACCCCATCCGTACCAGTAATTGTCCCAGTTGTCGATGATGCTGCCACCGTCGCTCCAGTAGTTGTCCCACTGATGCCATCCCCTCTCCCAGAACTCGATCCATACGTGGTCCTCGCCGAGCATTATCACCCCGGAGGCGGGTATGAGGGCGCATCTCGCCGCCGCGATGGTGAGGTCCTGCAGTTCTCCGCAGTTCCCGTTGTGATGATGGGCGATACGCACGGGTTGGACCGGCCTTTCATCATCGCTTACCTCCTGCTGGTTGAGAACGAGGGTCTTTCCAACCCAGTTGGACACGCGAATTATCGCATGCTCGCCGTAGAGCACCGGCCTCCCGCCCGGTGCATGCCATGTGGTCCCGTTGTACAGGTATTCGATGCCCGAGAGGACGTCCTTCATCAAAGGTGGATACGAATCCGTCGGATACATGTCCCGATCGTCGTCGGGATCCGGGTCCGGGGGGTACGAGGAGTCGTTATGATCGAAGAGGTATTCCCGCCAGAATCGTCCCTGCCCCTGGGGGTCCGGAGGGGCCGGACTTCCCGTATCGGGGTCGATGAAACAGGGATTCTCTTCCGTCACCTTCGGATGTACCACGAACCGGTAATATATCTCCCGCGGCAGCAGCACGCTCTTCTCGATCCCGTCCTCCAGCACCCTGTAGCGCGTTGTTGTGTGATAGTCCCCGCTCTCCATGCTGCCGTTCTCCACGAGCTCGACGTAATCCAGATGTGAAGCGGCCTCGTATACGTATCGGGCGTTCTCGAGGAACATACTGGAAGAAACCTCGCCTCTGAGCAGCACGTCGTCGGCGGTGTTGGCTATGGAAAATGCTATCTCGTCAACCAGATGATCGGGACATGACAGGAGAAGATCGATAAGAGGGGATATCCGCTCCTCGCTCACGACCCTCAATCGATCGTTCGGCGGATAATAGGACATACCCGGCCAGACATCGTAGGTTGACGATATACGGAAATCCGGTGCGGTGGAAGTCCCTATATTGTCGTAGAACAGTGCCCTTCCCAGGGACGTGGTGAGCACCAGATCTAGGAGCTCGTCCGTATCCAGGGATACCATGCAGGGATCCAGATACGTATCCGCGTCTATGCCGGCGAACAGAGTGAGATCGTCGATGCTGTAGATGGGGTCCCGCGGGGTTCCCAGATTCTCGAAGTAGTGCAGCACGGTTGAGCCGGAGCCAACCACCAGATCGATGTCGCCGTCATCGTCCATATCACCTCCAGCAGGGAGGGCGTAGGAGCCAACGTCGATGCCGGTGAACACCAGGGGATTTCTGCGAAATTCGTCCAGGTTCCCACCTGCTTCGTTCACCCAGTATTCCATGGTGCCGTCGGTACGCCCGTGCACGATGTCGGCAAAGCCGTCGCCGTTCAGATCGGCCAGATGAGGCGAGAAGCTGTTCGGGATGGTCCCCGTGGAGATGAAATCGAATATGGGAGTGTATCTGGAGCCCACGTTCTCGAAGATATATGTCTCGCCGTTCATGACGGCGACAAGGTCCATATCCCCGTCTCCGTCCAGATCCCCAAGGGATGGCTGTTTGAGAATACCGGCGGCGAACTCCTCTCCTATCTCGAAGAGCGATCTCTCCTCCCTGAAGAGTGATGCCAGCCGGGTTCCGCAGTTCCTGTAGAAGACCATGTCGGAGAGGTCCACGCTCAGAAAATCATTGCATCCGTCACCATCCAGATCACCGAAGGCAATATCCACCTCGTTTGTATCGAATGACCTTATCCCTGCGTATGACAGTTTCCGGGACAGGTTATCGCGCAGCCAGTCGGGAGCCCGGTCCACAGCCTGCTGCGCCTCGTCGCTCAGTGCTTCGTAAAAATGGAGTTCATCTGTGACGCTCAGCTGGCCGGTATCGTTGTGAAAGCGGATGAAGGTCTGCCCCCCCCTTTCGAGTACCACGTCCCTTTCCAGCCGCTCCACCTCTATCCAGACGTCGTCATCTCCGATTTTCTCCGCGGAACAGTCCCCGGTCGACGGGGACCACGATGCCAGGAGGGACGGCATGATCAGGAACAGGATTGAAAGGACTAAGCCGAAAGAACGTTTGACATTAGGGGAAGAGGACATGGTCATCGGCTCAATAATTCGTTTTTTCTACCTTTAAATCTTTTTATTGCCGATAGGAATGAGGTAAATCATACTCACCGCCTCAATTAGCCGCATATTCGTGGAATAAGGGGCATGGATTCTGCAATTTTGTAATGCGCGGTTTTCAGCGTTCATTTCGCCCTAGTCTCGTTTGTCATGGAGAACAGAGAAGATGTTGGAACCATACTTTCCCAAAATTATAAAAAGCGGACCCGTAATATATAGACGTTCTGAACAAGGGTGAGAATAAAACGGGAGGATAGTCCATGTTCATCTCTTCGAAGGAAAGGCTCATTGCCTTGTTTCTGGTAGCTGCATTGCTCTCGACCGGCTGTCTGTTCCACTCATCGAGCAGCCCTGCTGAGGCCGACGTATCCGGAGGGTGTGCCCCCGAGCGTGAATTGGGTACCCGGTGGAACCTCGAGAACGTGGTCATAAACGAGATATTGCCCAAGCCGAACACCGACTGGGACGGCTCGGGGTCCTCGGACGACGCGGGGGACGAATGGATCGAGCTGTACAACAAGGGCACCTCGGAGGTTGACATATCCTACTGCAAACTGGACGATATTACGGGTACCGGAAGCCCCGAATATGTGATACCTGAGAATACCCGAATAGGCCCAAGGGAGACGATGATATTCTTCGGCAGTGATACGAGCGTATCTCTCGATAACGGTGCGGATACGGTGAACTTCATCGACTGGACCGGAAACGTCATCGATACGCATCCCTATGAAGGCTCCTCCTCGGACGTCTCCATTGCCAGGATACCCGACGGTGAGGACAACTGGGAGTCCGTTGCGTCTCCCACGCCGGACCGGAGGAACGTGGCAGAGCTGCTCAACCGCGATATAGATCTGGTTCGGACGTCGGACTACGTGGATTATGCAAAGTACCTCATAGACACTGCCCATCTCTACGTTTACGTTATGAACCGCGATATGGCCTATTATGCGGGCAACCCGACCAGCGACGTAAGCAAACTGTACACTGCACTGGACCGGGCTCAGGCCAGAGGGGTGATAGTGAGGGTATTGATGGACGATAACAACGGCAGCGGAGAGGATGCCTTCGACTATCTGACGAACGAGGGTATTTCCACCATCATGGACAATGAGACGACGAACATCTACTCCAATTTCATAGTCAGCGACGACAGGGTCCTCCTGGGTTCATCGGTATGGAACGAGAGTTCTTTGAAACGCTCCATAGAGGTGAACGTGAGGGCCAACTTCACCGACCTGGGTTTCTACCTTCAGGACTGCTTCGAGGAACTTTACGTGGATCCCGAGCCCACACCGAAGGCCAGAATACCCGTCATAGACAAGGTAACGCCCGTTCTGGATGATAAATATCTGACCAAGGCAAAGACCCTCATCCAGGGGGCGGAGGACAGGATCGAGCTTATGATGTATCATATCGGAAGCGGCGGTGGAGCCCTGGACCTTCTGGGTGAGATAGTGGATGCATATGATCGGGGCGTACAGGTGAGGGTGCTACTGGAGAGCGGCAATCATTCGGGCCCTGTGAGTGCGGACAATCTTGCAGCCCTCGGCGTACTGGAGGAAGGAGGGGTCCCAGTCGTACTGGACGGTCCGGACGAGCTTCTGCATGCCAACGTTATCCGGATCGATTCCACAGTGCTTCTCGGCAGTTCCTCATGGGATGCGTCTTCCTTTTCAGGTTCCCATACCACCAATCTCATCGTCCGGGACGGCGTATTCGCCAATTCCACGGGGGCTGAGTTCGATTCCGTATGGGACTTGATGGGACCAACGGACGGATCGGTCTCCGTTACGGGCGGAGAGGGTCCGGACGGTGAGGAATACTACAAGGGAGGCGAGGCAGTTGCCGTCGTACGCGACCGCGATCCGAACCGGAACCCTTCTGAAAGGGAAGAGATAAGCGTGAAGGTCTCCTCCGACTCCCACAAGTCGGGGATCACTGTCACCCTGACGGAGACCGGGATCAACACGGCCCTGTTTAGGGGGACGTTCGTGCTCGGTGCCAGGACCAGCGCCTCAGACGACGAGATAAAGGTCATTGCCGGCGACAATGTGACCATCACCTATCGGGATCCCATGGATTTTAACGGTACTGTGAGCGATTTCAGCACTTCCTTCCCCGTATTGGGGGTGGATGGCACCATGATGTTGCTGTATCCGCCGGACGGTGCCGTTTTTCTCAGGGACGAGTGCATGTTGGAATGGGATCTGGACTATCCCGGAATCGGGGAAATGCAATACCGGGTGCTCGTGGATACGGTCCCAGATCCACTGAGAGTGGAGGTCCCTTCCATGAATCTCAATCTCTATCATCTTCGGGGCCTTGCCGACGGCAATACCTATTACTGGAGGGTAGTGCCCATGGTGGACGGCTCGGTGAGGGGGTGGCCGTCCGAGGTAAGGAGCTTCAAGGTGGAATTCCCCGGTGCCATCAACCTCGTCTCACCGGACAACGGCACCGAGACCAACCGGACCGAAGTGCTGCTGAGGTGGGAAGCCCTCTATGATGGCAATGGCGAGGTGAGCTTCGACCTATTGTTGGGTACGGACCCGGAACCCAATGCTACCATCGCCAGCAATATTTCCGGAACGAGCTACACGGTAAAGGGATTGGAGGACGGCAAGACCTATTACTGGATGATAATCCCGATCATCGACGGGGAGGTCAGGAACTGGTCCTCGGAGGTGAGGGCATTTTCCATAGAGTTCAGGGGTGCCATAACCCTCATGTCTCCCGCCAACCTCGGCACCCAGTCCAATTCGACCGTCGTTCTGGAATGGGCTGCGGAATATGAAGGGAAACAGGCTCTCCGTTTCAGGGTGATGTGGGACGTGGTGCCCATTGTCAATTCCGAAAGATCAAGCGACATTTCCGGGACGAGCTACGCCATTCCGAAGGTGGATGACGATACGACCTATTGGTGGAAGATAGTCCCGGTGGTCAATGGTACCGTCAGGAACTGGCACTCACCCATCTGGAGTTTCTATGTGGAGTATTCCGGGAGGATAACAGTAAAGAATCCGGGAAACGGGGACGTGGTGGATTCGAATACGACCACGCTGAAATGGGATAATGATTACTTAGGGGTCAAAAATCTTCGGTTCCGGGTGCTGTTCGACAAGGTTCCGGAGCCGAACAGGGTTGCGGCCGGCAGCATATCGGATGGTGAACTGGAGATGGCGGAGCTCGAGAACGGCAAGACCTATTACTGGAAAGTGATCCCCCTTATAGATGGTGAAAAGCGCGAGTGGGGCAACCCTGTCTACAGTTTCTCGGTGGCGTTATCCGAAGAGGATGATGATAATGGCGGAGGTGGAGGCGGTGAAGGGCCCAAGTCGGGCATCACGGGCACTGTCCTCATCATATTCATCGCCGTCCTGGTAGTGGGTCTTGTAGCTGTTATTATACTCGTCATCATCAAGGGAAGAGGGAAGAACGAGCCCCATCATGTTTCCGAGGCAGGAGCATCGGCAGGAGTTGGGATGCCAACTCCCGTCCAGCCCCCATTGGATCAAGGAGCCCCCACTCCGTATTCGCAGCCACTTCATTCCCAGGGTTGGCAGCATCAGCCCCTTCAATACGGTGCGCCCTTGCAGCATCAGCCCCCGTCATCGGCTGGAACGACTGCTCATCAGCCACCACGGGCGCAGTACCACGAGGCGATAGCGGCCCAGCAGGCCCTGCAGACCCAGGATCAACCCATACCGGTCCAACAGGATGTTCACCCTTCCCATGCCCAGCCCCCGGCGGCATCAGGCGAAATGCCACAGGCCCCGGCCCAGCCCATG
>CAYRFL010000034.1:16324-27244 GCA_964423515.1 uncultured archaeon | reverse complement strand
AATGCCACAGGCCCCGGCCCAGCCCATGTCGGCGCAACAGGGTGTCCACCCTTCTCAGGGCCAGCTTCCTACTGCGGCTGATGCAACCCAGCAGACCTCGGCAGCGGCGAGCCCAGCTCAACATCAGCCCGCACAACCGACCCAGCGGCCTCCGCCATACCAGTGATCCACAGATGGAAGGTACGGTCAATACCGCGATGCGAAATAGGATTTTCCGTAATGGACGCATGTTCGACAGTGTTCTCCACAGATTTTCTGACGGCTCTTTGGCGGACTGAATTCAAATCAGAGGACACGGAAGAATTATATTTTCAAACCGTATTGAGGTTCACATGGCCACGGAAGAGAATTTCAACACCAAAAGGCAGCTCAAGGCGGTAACCAGCCACGGGAAGCGTCACAAATCTACCGTTGTGGGGAACATGCTGGGAATATTCCCGGAGCCCCTAATCGAGTATAGCCCCACGAAACCGAAGGAGGAACGAAGGGCACCGCGCCTGAGCGATATGCTGGAGGACATGACCATATCGATAGACCTCGATGTGGAGGACATCTCCCATTACGATGATTTCATATCGATGCTCACCTCCATCGTGGGCCTCGACCGCGTGGAAAAGGATTTCGAGCTTCTCTCCACGGCCGAGAAGGTGCTGCGGGCCCTGAAGAAGGCGAAGTTCAAGAACGTGGTGACCATGGAGCTGGACGGCGAGGAGGTCTATCACTGCCCCGAGGATTACTACGACTCGGAGGATGCCATCGAACTTCTGATAAAGGAGCTTAACGAGCCGAAACGTCCGGGCAACGACATTTCCATTAGCCTCCTGTCCAAGGACCATACCGACTGCCTGGTCAAGGTAAGTATTACAAGGTATCACATGAGATGGACCCACGATATACTCATTACCCTGCACGGAATGCTGCCGGAGAAATACTTCAGGACCATCATCAACTACCTGGAGGACAACCTGGAGATAGAGGAACTCGAGGATGAATGGACCAAGGCCAGACATTTTGGGGTATGAACATACCTTCTCCGTAATTGTGAAACAGACAGCCATTATCTCCTATTGGTCATCGCTCTCCTTCAGAACCAGTGCATCACTGGAGTCCCGAGTACGGTGGGCCCGGCCTGAAGGAATTGGGTGCATTTTCCGGGCGTGGCGGTGGATATCGCTTGGGTGGGGTCTGGTATGTTGTCGCCCCAGGAATTCCACCCCCGGGCCCGAATTGACCTCCCGTCATGGCATTGTTCCCGGGGATTCCAACATGTCCATGTTGAGGGTGGCCATGAGCAGTCATTTGCCCGGAGGTCGGTCTCACTACGTTCGTCCCATCTTTCATGGCCCGTGTTCGTAAATCTCTACCCTTGGTGGCAGCGTCTTCGCCCTCTTCACCCTCGTCTTCGTCCTCTTCGTCTTCCTCTTCCTCCTCCTCGTCTTCATTTTTTAACTTCTCCCTTTTACGAGAACGAAGCACGAGAACAAATGCTATGAACGCAAGGATCAAAGCGATCGTCACACCGAAAAAATAATAATACGACGATACGGTGGTTTCGACGAAATGTGGATCATCCACCACCAGGAAATAGGTGCTGTAGGCCGTATTGTAACCGTTCTTCTCGGAGGAATAGGCGTTGATGAGATACTCTGTGCCGTCACTGGCATCCCCCGGGATCGTTATATAGAACTCCCCGGATGTTTCTACGGTTGTTATCCTTCCCTCGTATATCAGGGGCTTGTTATCGTCCCGAACCTCTCTTACGGAGTAATGTAATGTCCTTGCTCCCTCTATGCCTCTTCCCTCCCGATTCCTGAGATTCCACCGGATCTTCACTCTGCTTTCGGGCTCGTGAGAGGTTGGATCGGAAGAGAGAGTAAGCTCATAACCCGACACCTTATTGACCTCTACCGAATCGGTCAGGGAGAACCCGTCGTCGTTGACAACTATCACCGTGATCTCATATTCCTCGCCGGGCTTCTCGGGGACCCTGAAGGAAAATGTACCTTCCATAACAGTGAGAGGAATGGAGCCTCCGATGTACAGATCGTCGTTCTCGTCGAATATCTGATAATATGCCTCAAAATCGCCCTTGGGAACCCCTGAGATACATATGTGAACCACGACATAGTCCATTGATGTGTATTCCATCCGGTTCACGTTGATCTCCAGGTCACCGTACCTCACCGGGATGGATTTCGTGCTGTGAACCTCGTAACCGTCGGGCGTTATCGCAGATACACGAAAATCCAGGGAGCCAACGAAGTTTTCCGGTATGTCGAACTCGTATGTGGGATTTGTGGACGATGCCGAATCGTATATCCTTCCGGTAGAGCCGTCCTGTACAAGGTATTTGTAGTTCAGGCTCTCATCCGACTCCTTGGAAAAGATCGTGATACAGTCAAGGATCGCACTTTCACCGGAAACGTAGTAATCCTTGTCGAACTCCAACAGGAGTGTTATCCTGGCGGATTTCTGAACCCGAAAAGTCGAATGGGCAGAGGCTTCTATATCATATTTTCTGGCAGTTCCCTCGACCTTGTAGTCCCCCTCTTCAGCATCCTCCGGTAACTGCAGTACACACGAAGTCAGCCCTCTGGCATTGGTGGGTATATCTTTCTTCTCCACATCATCGAGAAGAGTCCATTTGTCCTTTTTACTATCATAGATGGAGATGATCACGTCCACCGAGGCGTCCTCTACGGGGGAGTCATAGTAATAATACCCGGCATCCACTTCAACGGTTGTGGTTATGGTTATGAACTCACCCGGCAGAAAAAGGTTGGAATTGGTATCCACATCGAGGTTCATGTTGCTGACAGATAGCGTTTTCATCTCCACGGCGCTGTGTTCGTCCTTGCTGTCGTTTGCCCTGAACCAGACAGTATAGTCATCCACCGCCGTGTTTTTCTTCAGATGTACGGATATGCTTCCTACCCCATCGGTGAACTTCCCCTTGTCCACGGTTTCCTTGACGTAATCGTATTTTTCCTCATCCAGAACGCTCCGGAATATTTCCCATTCCCCCGAAATCGTAGAGACCACCGTACCGTCCTTGATCTCTTCTACCGAGTAATAGATCAGTACCTCGTCTCCGGGCAGGTATGACTGCCTGTCCAGGATCATATCCATTTCCATCAACCTGACCGTGAAGCTCTCCCGGTGGTCTCCACCGCAAGGATATTCAGTTCCCCGGAGATAACATTCGATATTGTACTCGCCGTCGGGAGCATCGGGAGATATGGTGTAGGTCAGGTTAAGATGGCCTCCACGGTCCAGTTTCTCACCCGAGAAAGTTTTCTTCACATTGTCATTGAGAGATACCTTCACATCGATGACCTTGTCCGGCGTACCGACTATGGTAAGTTTGACATTCTCCCCCGGGATGAAACTATAGGCGGAATATTCGGGTGAGCTGGTTCTGATGTCGTATATGTATATGTCGATGGGTATCATTTCGAGGTCCCTCGCCGTTGTTTTTCCCCCGCTTATCCTGAATGGTTCCGTCTCCAAAGCATAGTAATTTTGATTGTAGGACGTATCGACGGCCTTTATGCTGTAGGTCCCATCCTTGATGTAGTTGATGGAATAGGAGCCGTCGTAGTAAACGAAGTCGTAATAGACCGCCTCTCCTCTTTCATTATACAATATCACTTCCACGGTGCTTTCAACGGGATCTCCCGTTTCACTGTCGGTGACGTTGCCCCAAAGAGTGTTGGTGGGATAATCGTATTCGTCGCTGGGGTCCGTACCTCCAGTATATTCATCTATGTTGGTGACCTCGTCCCCGTCCGGGTCGCCATCCGCATCCTCGTCAAGGTCGGAAAAGAACAACTTCTCCCAGTAATCGGGGAGGCCATCGCCATCGTCGTCCTCGACGGTCAGGCTTAATGAGCTTATCATTATATCGGACGTTATGTTACGTAATCTCAGCTCTCCGTCGACCCATTCATCGTGAAGGTCCACGTACAGAATATCATCCACGGAGACCATGCCATCAGAGTCATCATCGAAGTATCCCACTTCCTGATCCATGCCCGAATACCACCAGAGATCAAGGTTGGCCAATGTGAAGTATCGGCCCCCATACTGTAGAGTGCCCTTGTTCATTATCTCGACATATACCTCGTCCGTAGAATAGTTCACGGATATCCCCGATACGCGGACGACGAAATCCGAGTATTCATTTATTCCCAGATCTTCCATCACGATATCCGTGCTCCTGTTCCTTCTCCCGTAACCTTCGGCATTTGATATGACCGAGGCATAGAGGGATCCGAAAAAAATCATAGTTACAACTAACCCCAGGTATGGCCTATACGTTCTTCTGTTCATGGGAAAAACCCCCTATCCGAGGAACAAATATATTGATATATAAATGTGATTATAAATAATGTATAATTACGAATTCCTGGGAAACGGCCGAATGGGCAATCCCATACCAATCCAGTTTTTATGTTCCTACGTGCCCATAAGCTTGGGCCATTGGGCTCACTTATCCATTGAAGCCAGGATTCAAATTCTGTACAAACATCTATAAGTATCGAGAGGTCGATTCTCCCTCGAACGGTGCTTGAATGATCCCCGACGATCCAGTTAAGTTTTCCCCGAATCTGCTTATACCGAGGCAGCGGGGTGATATCGACGAACGGAGAGGAGACTCGATTTTACCCTGGCTTATTGCGCGTCACATCGAGAAGATAAACCGGCATGAGCTACAGAACTGGAGCTTCTACGGGGATGTCGACATCAAGAGAACCTCCCTGGGGGGCGCCTATCTGTTCAGGACGTCCGAATAGCACGTTTTTCCTTCCAGTTACATCTCACCACCGCCATTCCTTTTTATTAAACTCATAATCCTTAAATAATTCCCGGATGCATGGAGCCGCTTGCCCGGGAGTGATGATGATGATGAGAAATTCTGGTAAAAACCGGTTATCGGCCCTGCTCCTTGTTCTGTTGTTGTTGCTGTCCGCGGCCCTTTGCGGTTGTACCGATAACGAGGATAAGATAGGTGATGATGGCGATAATGATGACGATGGAGGGCACGGGGCTGATGATGACGGAGATGATGACGGCAACGGCGGAAATGACGATGACGGGAACGAGGTGCCCCCCGATCCCCTGATATCCGGTTTCAATTTCTCGCTATCCACCGGCACCTACTGGCATTTCTACTGGAAGACCGAGGATCACACATATGTCCAGGGAAGCAGTCCCACCACGGATACGTTCACAGGTGACTTCAGGGTCGAACTGGGGGCGAGCATCGATATCGACGGGGCCAAGGCCTTCGAGGTGAGCACATCCGGGGACAGCACTGACGAGGATTTCGACTACGCACCGAGGTGGACCCATCTGGCGGTGAGCGATAACAGGCTCCTTGGCTCTGCGGATGGGATCGCCCTTCAGGTCATCTTCGACGGTATGACGGGGAACTGGAACGGCGGGGGATTCTTCACGTCTTTCCCGGACGAAACGGAGCTCACGGCCGGCGCCGGGCAGATAAGCAACGAATACATCGATACCGCGGCACAATCCGCGGGAAGGTCCGAGAGCCAGAGCGGAACCGTGTACATCCCCGAAACGGGGGAGACCATCGACACGGGAGACGACGACATCACCTTCAATGAGAACGAGTATTACAAGGGTGGTCTGGGACCCGTGGGCTACCATTACTATTATTCGTATTCCAGCGACGGTGGCGGTTTCTACACGTCGTTCTCGACGAAGAGGACGGTGGGTCTGGTGGATTCGACCCTTGCGGCGGACGACGGCTTCGTGCCCGGTCTACCCCCCTGGGTTCGCAAGGCCGACATGCCCGTATCCAGGAACAAGGGCTCCGCCACTGCCGTGTACGGCAAGATATACCTCGTGGGAGGGGGCGAGACCCGTGTCGATGCCTACGATCCCGCCACGGACACGTGGGAGGAGAAGTCTCCCATGCCCGTGGCAAGGTATGCGACAACCAGTGCGGCCGTGAACGACAAGATATACGTGTTCGGAAGCGATGGTCAACGGGTGGACGTGTACGACCCGGCGCTCGATAGCTGGTCCCAGAACGGGGACATGCCCGCGGAGTACGACTTCGTGAGATGTACCTCCGTGGGGGATCAGATAGCGGTCATGGGCGATACGAGCTCCAAGTGGTACGATCCCAATATCGAGGTCCGAATGTACACCCCCGCCGAGGACAAGTGGGAACTGATGGGCACGCTGCCCAGCGATATGGAGAGGACCGCCTTTGCCCTTGCCGCAGTGGATTCGTACGTTTTCGTTATCGGCGGATACAAGGGAGATCTCGATCCCAAGCAGACGCTCAGGTACCATGCCGGCACGGACGATATCGAAGAGGAAGGATGGCTGGGAGAGGCCCGTAGTTTCCTGACGGCGGTTTCAATGGACGGAGAGGTATTTGCCATAGGGGGGCATACTGATGCCGGTTACAAGGATGCAGTGGAATCGTATGACCTGGCCCATCCGGAGACCTACTGGACCGAACGCTCATCCATGTCCACCCCCCGTTCGCACACTACCTCTGCCGTGGTGGACGATATCATATACGTATTCGGGGGGCAGAACCAGGATCAGCTCCTTATTGTGGAGGCATACGACCCCAAGACGGATGCGGTCCCGGATGCGTAGGATGGCTCGTTCTTTCCGATCTCCCGTTGTTGTCACTGCATGGGTCACGGCATATGGCCCCGGTATAAGATCACGGCATTTGGGATGGGAGGCTGTTCGTACATCTTAATCCCAAAGTATTATCTAACATTCCGGCTAGTAGCCCGGGCAGGTGAGATGGATGAACGATCAGAGACTTGGAGCGCTATTCATAGATTTCGATAACATTTACGTGCCCCTCATAGAGCAGTACGGATACAGCGATTCCGATGCCCAGGAGAAGGCCATTAAGATCATCAACAGAACCCTCTATCACATAGAGAAGAAACTGGGTATACTTCCCATCATACGGAAGGCCATATCGGATTGGACCTCGTATCCGGACGTTCCCAACGAGCTGTACACCATGGGGATAAAGGTGGTGCACGTGAAGTCCATGAGGGGCAAGAACAGCGCCGATATCGAGCTGTCCCTCTCGCTGCAGGACATTCTGCTGACCAGAAAGGAGATCGAGACGCTCATAGTCCTTGCTGGGGACCGCGATTACCTGCCCATCGCCCAGAGGGTGAAGGAGAGGGCCCGCTCCATCATGTTCTATTCCTTCGAGAAATGCCTCTCCGGCGATATTAAACAGCTCGTTGGATCCGGTTATTACTGGTATCTCGATCCGAGGACGAACGACGTGCGCGAGAGGGGGGAACCCGAATCCAGGAAGAAGAAAGAAAGGCGCCGCTCGGAACCGTCGGCCCCGGAGATCAGCAACTATGATTGCCACGAATGCGGCTCACCCGTGACCGAGGCCGACCGCAAATGCCCCAAGTGCGGAAGCATCCTGTACCAGGAAGAGGAAGAGCCCGAGAAATTCGACGAGAAGGAAATACTGCAGCTCCTGGAACGCATATTGCCCCAGGGATCCACCGCAGCCAGCCTGTCCAAGCAGCTGGGGATCGACAAGGACAAGGTTCTAAGGATGCTCAACCATCTCAGTTCGAGAGGGATAGTATCCATCAGGAAGCTCAGGCGATGGACCCGTGCCAGGGTGACCATGCGGCTCGGGGAAATGGAGGCATTGGCACTGGAGGCGGCTCTGAAGGCGGAGGAGGTGTTCGGGCAGAGATACGGTCACGTGAAATTGAGCGGCTTTCTAACAGACGGACTGGCCAAGGCACTGCCGGAAAAGAGCCATCTCGAACGGAAGGAAATGGTCGATGTTCTGGTCAACGGCTATCTTATGAAGCTGAGAACGCAGTACTATCCCTGGGGTCCGGCCTACAAGGTGTTCAACGTGAACCGGGGCCATCCGGTGGTGAAGGGGATGCTGGAAGGCCAGAAATCCTCGTGATATTTCCTTTGACACGTATTGCTGAGATGATCCCACTCTTTATCGGAACGAAGACGGCATTGGACGATCTTCCTATTTCAGCTTCCCACCCATGATGGCGCCTGCCACTGCCTTCGTTACCGGATCGCCCTCGTACCTCTTTCGATAGCCGGTCACCATTTCGAGGGTCTGGTACTGGGCCCACACTTCCACTCCCTCCCTGATGCTCCTGGCCTGCTTCTCCATGCTCTCTGCGCCTTCCCAGTGAACGTCGCTGTACTCCACCAGCGTGCAGCCGAACGACACCTGGTGGTTGACGATCTGCTCCTCCTCGAACTGCAGGTCCTCGATGAGGACCTTGGTGGCCATGTCCGCCCTGTTGAGAAAGTTGCATGCGAAAAGGAGCGGCGCGCGCTTCTTGTAGAACCACTTCAGAAGTTCCAGTTTCTGCACCACCCTTCTGTCGGCCATGGCAGGACCCGAAACGGGATTCCTCTCGTCCATGGTCCCGTCACCGGAGAGAACTCCCCTGAAGGAGATCCTCATCGGCATCCGGCCCATGTCCTGGATGATGCTGGCGGATACGCTGGAATCCGCTCCCGAGCGGCCCGGTATCCTGTGCTCCACGAGCCACCTCTTTCCGTCCATGACGACGTTGTCCACCGTGCCGATCTTCAGCGATCTGATGCCCTTGACGAAGTCCTTCAGTTCGGAGGACGTGCTTCCGCCGCTCTCTCCCGCCTTTCTCATCTCTTCCAATGCGCCCATCAGTTCTTTCATGCCCGAGATGACCCGACCCACCTCCTTTTCGAATTCCCGGAGCGGCCCGTCGCATCCGCCGTCGTCGAGCACCGCTTCCACCCGCTCGGACAGATCATGATCGAGCCTTCCGAAGGGAACGCCCCCCGATCCGTAGCCCCATCTCTCGCCAGAAGCCTCCACCTCCGCCAGCAGCCGGGACAGCCTATCGACGGAATGCATGAGCACCGTATTGTCTGCCGAACCATGATCGGAACACTGAATCCCGCCTGCCGGTATCCATCCGCCGCACTCCGTACAGAATGCCTCGGGCGCTTCCTCTCCCACCAGTCCCTCGGTGGAGTACATTCCCCTGAAAACATCCCCAATCTCCCCCCAGGTCATCTCGGGGGTAACGTCACGAAGATGCAAAGCGCCGATCCATTCCTTCTTTTCCTCCCTCTTCAGTGCTTCATCGAGTTTCTTCATGGCTTTTCCAAGAGCGGTCTCGCAATCGATTATCCTCTCGTTCGCCTCCGTAACCTCCTCGATGGCCTCCATGGCTTTCTTTAGGGCTCCGTCTTCCCCGCCGCCGCTCTCCTCCTCCGGATAGCCGAGCCATATCATGGGAACACCAGTCCGTGCCTTCTCGCTTCCCTTCGAAGCATCTTCTCGACGATTCTGAACATCTCCTTTTCCTCCGGTTCGTATTGTCCGCCCCTTTCCCTTCGGGATCGCCCCTCTCGGTTTCGCATTCCCTTCTTCTCCGTCCTTTCCATCTTCCTGCTGACAGCCTTATCGAGCTCCTCGCGCTTTATCTCCCGAAGGGCCACCAGGGAATCCATGAGTACCTCATCCGAGCCCATGTGAGCTTCATCTGCCAACGGGGTTCTGCCGGAATGTATGTCGATCTTCTCCCCCGGTACCATGCCGGTGGGTAGAATGGAGACGGATGGCGAGATCATATCCTGCCCGTTGGCGAGATGAATTTCTCTCTCCCCATGGAGCCTTTCTCCCTGATCGGTCGGAAATCCATCAGTACTGGTGAAGGTTTTTCCCGGGCCTCCCGATGAACCTGACAGAGGGAGATCGGCATTCTTCCTGACCGGGCCAAGAATGTCTTCATGTTCCATCCTGATCCGCGCAAGGTCGGGAAACGGCGTCCCGGGCATTATATCATAATGGGAAGGGATGGAAACCGTTTCCGGAGATGGTGTGATTTCCGTGTTCGGGACGGCGGGGAGTGCGCTTCCGGGACCGTCTCCCACCCGCGTCGATCCGGAGAATACAAACCCGGTGTCCCGGTAATGCCGTTCTTTAGGAACGGGAGGGGTGCCCGGGGCCGTATCGAATATCGTCCCGGCATCCACGCGTCCGCGTCTCTCATTTCGGGCACGCGGCATCATTCTGCGTCCGTATGTGTTGAGAAGGGCTATGGCGCCGGGCTTTCTCCCGTGTGATGTGACCTCCGGTCCCGCCGTGTCGACCCCCCTGCCGTCATCCAATGAAGGGCCCGGTCCGAACGTGCCATCGGTCCCCGCCATTATTTGTGATGGGAAGCGGGCCCGCCTCTCTTCCATCCGGGCAGCGGGAATGGATACGGACGCGCTGGCCGTTGGTACGGACACATCCGGCACCGCTAGCCCCATCACCCCCTTCAGCATGCGAAAGGCCCTCCGTGTTATGCCCGGGAGCGGGCGTATACCGGAAATCGTTTCTGTCTCCGGTACTGGGACCCTATGAAAAATCTCCGTCCTTGCCATGTCCGCCCCCTGTTCGGGAAAATCGTGTCGGGCCTCCCCCCTCACGCCGTCCATCACGGGGTCGGGAACTCGATGGCGGATTCCGGTAAGCCCTGGGTCCATCTCACGGATGTGCGAGGTGTAAGGGGGAACCCCCGTATATGTCGATATACCGATACCCGAACCCGGTACTGCTCCCGGAACGGCATCGATACTTTCTCCTTCGGGGACGGGGCCAGCTACAGAAGGCTCGAAATTGGGCGTGTCGAAATCCGAATTGGACTTGCGGGCCGGCACTTCGGCAGGTTTGCCTTCAAAGGGGTACGGAATACCGTCGTTATGGTCGCTGCCGGCAGCATGATCGTCCACGATGCTGCCAAGGCCGGCGGCTTGGATCCGGGTCCGGGCCGTGCTGAGAAGTCCGAGAACGTTCGGGGGAGCGCCGGCATCCACATTCTCGGGGCCCCCGGTCACCGCCACCAGCGTGGGTAAAGGGGA
>CAYRFL010000034.1:11860-16224 GCA_964423515.1 uncultured archaeon | reverse complement strand
TACCGGGAGTACCAATCCCAGCCCCTGCTCTCCAATGGGTCGGGCGACCGCTGTTTCATACTTTCCGATGCCGGCGTGTGGAGAAATTGTCCCGTCCCGGTCGCCGATCGGTGGCACTTCAGGGACGCCAACCCTCGATCCGGGGGCCGTGGTGCCTGCCACGGCAGGGGTTCTCGGTCCCCGGAACTCGTTTTGATCTCCCTTATCGGGCCTATGAGCTATTTCATTCCCTTCAGCTTGAACATCGGATGTGCGGGCGGTGTCCTCGCTCGATACGTCACTACTTGTCCGGTGTGACATGTCCGCAGGCATACCTGCCGATACTCGTAACCTTCCCCCAGAAACGTTCCTGTCCCGTCCGACATGTAAGTTGGCCGAGGACGCAGCAACACCCGCAGGCTCACAAGCCGCGGGCACAGATGAATCGTGATTCATCGAGTGCCCGAATTGGTGTTGCGTAGTAAAACGTGCGCTGTCAGGAGTGTCTTGACCTCTCAAGGGATGCTCCATCTCCGATCGTTTGATCGATCCTCCCGCTGTCTTCTGCTCTCTTACTGGGTCCGTGCCGACCATGGTGAATCTCTGAGCGGTTCTGCCCATGCCCGATAACGGAACGGGTATTGCGAAGGAGAGTATCCCCACGGCGGTCAACGATGTGGCCTTCCGGCCGGATCCTTCTGCCCTGGATGTCCGCCGCCATTGATCATTTTCGATTTTTTCCCGTATGGAACTCGGCCTCCCTTCCTCAACACCGTCCGCACCCGATACCGTATCGATGCCTTGAGTGGTTCGGCCCCCTGCAGACTCCGGCGATGACTTCCTTGTCTCCTCTGTTCGGCCACCGGGGTACGACCTCCCCGTGTCGCCATCATGGATACTCGATGATGACGAAATCGGTCCCCCCTGGCTCACGATGGAGGGATCACTGATATCCCGATCCCGATGCAACGGCACAGCAATATATCCACCCGGTGGGGGGATGTTCTTTCC
The DNA here is from genome assembly GCA_964423515.1 of uncultured archaeon. GTDB lineage: Archaea > Thermoplasmatota > Penumbrarchaeia > JASLWR01 > JASLWR01 > CAYRFL01. Next base: position 15,234 of record CAYRFL010000034.1, on the reverse strand, counting down.
GGTTATGCTGCGCGCGGCACTCCCCAGCATGGACAGTGCCGGAAGTCCGTCGCCCCGTTCCTCCCCGGTCCAGGCCCCTCTGTCCTGCACGGAGAGCAAGTCGTCTTCCTTCTCGCCTTCGATATCGGTTCTGCTGTGAATGAACTTCGCCCTGCTGTCAATGGGTTGAGATAAATCTCCCGGGGCTGCCATGGATAGGATCCCAAGCGCTCTGGCCGGGCCGTACCAGCCCGGGCTCTCGGTCTCGGTATGGCTCGTCGCGGATTCTCCTAACACATCTCTGCTCTCCATTTCGTGTACCGTTGGTTCGGAGCGGTCCATCTCCGGGAGCTTCCCCGGGACCGCGTCATCCGTGTAGGGCGTCGTGAGGACGGAACTGCCGCCTGCGGTAGGCACGGATGGGAAGTCCTCGGGAATGAGGTATCTCAACTCTTCCTCGTCGCTCTCCTTTGGGAGTTCTACCGGGATCGGATGATGTTCCGTGTCTTCCTCGAGGATTTCGCCGGGAGGAAGGGGTATGAGCACGGGCCTGATCACCTCCCGCTTGATGAGAAGTCGGAGGTTCTCCAATGATCTGGCGGTAAAGTTCGGGTCCGCTTCAGGGGAGGTGGCCTGGGCCTCGACGCTTTCCGGGTTTATTACATTCGCGGGGGGCAGTATGTCCTCAGAAGTTTCAACGCTGCGCCTCTCGTGGGATGCATTCTCCAGAATACTTAGTACCCTTTTCTCCTCCCTCATGATGCCGGATATTTCCCGATGTACGGCGTACAGAAACAAATTCAATCCCGAGAGGTGGTGCAGGTGCTCTCCCGTCGGCGATAGCTGTTCTGCGATCGTCCCCAGGTGGAGACGCGCTTCCCTCAGGGCTTCGACGAGAGAAAGAAGCCTGACAACGGTCTTGGGATCGGTTTTCACAGAATCCGATAGCAGGTTCCGCGCAGATCGGGAGAGCATGTAGCCCTCTACGAGAGAACGCTCTAGAGCCGACATCCTCGATTACCTCTAGAATCCGCCCAGGGACAATTTCGTACAATTAATTTATTCCGTGAAATCGCATTTGAGAGAGAAATCACCGTTAGGGTGCGGCTGTGCGATGGCTGCGACAGCGTCCGGGATTCGGGTCGCCCCTACTCTTCCCTTACCCGGATGGCCGACCATGTGTAGGTCGTCACGGCGTACCCGTGAGCATCCAGGGAGAACTCCCGGTCGTCCACGTGCACCTCGTCGAAGGTCATCTTCTTTATGAGGGCCTCCATTCCTGGTTGGAAGGAATCCAGGGGCATGGCCACCACGATCTGGAACGTGGTATCGTTGATCATGTGATCGTTCATGAGCTTGCTGTTGGAATGAACCAGTATCTGACCCCTGATGTGGAGCTTCCCGTAGGAGTATCCGAAGGTCTCGTGGGAGCCTATGGCGGGTATCTCCCTCTTGTCCTTGTACACCTTGAAGGTGAAGCCCTTTATGCCGGGGATGGTCTGCCCGTCGAACAGAATGTCCACTTTGTTTGCCGTTACGATCTCTGCCATGTATTATCACCTGTTGGTAGGGATTATGAAATTACATTACTACAGTATAAATAATTATCCATATATATGAATTAACAATATAAGTAACTTTCTATAATGAAGCGAAAAGTTTATAAATAAATCTGAACTGAGCAGAATGAGGTATGGATGTTTTCCCATTAATTATCCAGTACCGCCATCCACAATGAACTTGCGACTTACCTGGAGGATTTCCAATAGAACTGACCAAAATATGAGAAAAAAATAAGGGGGATATGACCCCCGCGAAATCGCTGGATCTTCATTCTCACACGCCGGCACAACCGGTACAGTTCTCGTCGTATCCGGGACAATCATCACTGCCCTGACAGTCATCGTTGTCCTGGCAATCGTATCCGTAACCTTGACATTTTCCAACGTCATCGTAATCCCCGCCACAACCCGAGCCCACAGCTCCTGACCCGCCGCTGCATCCCCCTCCGAAGACAAAACCCTCCCGTTGTATCCCTGCCTGGGCCGGTATCACGAATACCGCAGCGTATCCAAGTACCAGAAGCGACATCATCAATAGCAATGCCAGTGCGGCTGTTCTCGTTTTCATTTTTTCACTCTCCGGATCCATGCCCGATTCTCAATCGATATATTTATAACACCGTTATCCCAGTATAAATGATTTATTCTGTAATTATTCCACTTTGAAAATAATTACACATTATGTGGGCCCATGATGGATTTTCTCCCAATTCTTCGATAATGTCCGAATCCTTCACCTTGCGTCAGTCATCCTACCAGATGCGCCTAAGAGATCGCCGGAAGATTTTCACTCGGGTAATACTCTTGCTCATCATCCACATCCGCCGGCCAGCTGTCGGAAAATTTTGGAAAGGCCTATCACGTTTTCAATGCCCAAATGTCCGTTTTCTCCGCTTCGATGGATTCGATCCTCTCGAAATAGGCGGTATTCGTTCTAAGGATGGCCGTTACTTCCTGCGGAGTCAATCCCCTGTTATACCTTTCTTTCACCCAGAACCGAACCTCATCCGTGGTGGCGGTCCCGCCCATTTCTCTTAAAGCTATGAGGATCTTGCCGAACTTGCTGGTTGGCTGGACCCCGTGGTTCTCGATGGTTGCTGGGGAACGGGATTCATCGGATACGGTGAGAGGTATCTTTGCTCGATAAAGGAACGAATTACCCGTTGTACCCGTGCCCTTTATCTGGACCTCTCTCTTTTTCCTTAGAACCTTCAACGCTCGAAAGACGTTTCCCTTGTTCAAACCCAGGGCTTTCTGTATCTGGACCACGTCAAACCAATCGTCGGGGTGTTTTCTGAGAAATCCGAATATTTCCTGCTGACCCATGTTCTCATGCTTCCGGAAAGTTTTATTCCAGTATGTGATGTGGTGTAGCGCGATTCTATTCCACATTATGTTATATGTCCATAATAGTATTTAACAACGCCGTTATATTCCCATTTCACCGTTGTGTATGTCGGGGTGTGTGTCACCACTTCGTTCCCGCTCAGGAAGGACGTTTGCAACAATGGGCTCTCGCATGGGGAAAACGCTCGCCCCAAAGAAAATCGGGCAAGCCGGGAAAGAGATGGGCACGCAGGGGGAGAAAGGATGGGATTCCCGCTGGCTCTCACCATGAACGCGCATCGCTTTCCATTTATGGGCTGAAATGCAGGATAAGAGGTGGGCTTGCCCTGAAATAGGATATGCGCCGCGTATATTTGTACTTATGAGCACGAGATTCGACAGAGATGGTCAATTTTGGTGGATCATTAGAAAGATATCGCATCTCTCACCCATCCCTTTCCTTTCACCTCCCCTAAATATTGTCAACGGTGAAAACCTCGACGAGAT
>CAYRFL010000034.1:0-11760 GCA_964423515.1 uncultured archaeon | reverse complement strand
CGCGTGAAAACGCAGATGCCGCTTCATTTAAGTATATGAATAAATATCGTGGAATGTGCCCTTTCCCGGAGGTGCGCCCATACTGAATACGAACCTCGACAGCTTCATGGATACCGACCGGATCCATTCGGTGGATGAGATCACGGGGATGATCCGATCCATTCTCACCGACAGCCCCCGGCTTCAGGACGTGCGCGTCAGGGGCGAGATATCCAATTTTCATCATCAGGTGACCTCGGGCCACATGTATTTCACTCTCAAGAGCAGGAGTTCGCAGATCCGATGCGTCAGCTTCCGGAGCATGAACCGCCACTTCGAGTTCGTTCCCGCGAATGGTATGAACATGATCGCCAGGGGGCACGTCAACGTCTACGAGGCCAGGGGCGAGTACCAGCTCGTGGTCAGGGAGGTACTTCCCGACGGCATGGGCGACCTGCACGCCGAGTTCGAGAGGCTCAAGGCAAAGCTCAGAAAGGAGGGGCTGTTCGACGACGAGCACAAGCTGCCCATACCCCAGTTCCCGCGCAGGATCGGTGTGGCCTCCGGTGCCGGCAGCGCTGCCCTGAACGACGTGCTGAAGGTCATCGGAAGGCGTTTTCCCGGCGTTACGCTCGAGGTGGTGCCCACCATGGTCCAGGGTGCCCACGCAGAGGGCTCCATCATACGCTCGCTGCGCCTTCTGGACTCCCGGAAACTCGATACCCTCATACTCGCCCGCGGCGGCGGCTCCCTGGAGGATCTGTGGGCCTTCAACCTGGAGCCAGTGGCCAGGGAGATATTCGCCGCCAGAACCCCCATCATAACCGGCATCGGGCATCAGACCGATTTCACCCTCAGCGATTTCGTGGCCGACATGAGGGCCCCCACTCCGTCGGTGGCCGCGGAGATGGCAGTACCGGATGCGGCCGAACTTCTGGGGAGGGTGGGCGAGATGCAGAGAAGCCTGGTCAACCAGATCAACAGGCAGATGGCGGCATCACGGTTCAGGTTCGAAGCGGCGGAGGGGCATATACTCGTCAAGGAGCCCCACCGCCTCATCTCCCGGGAGCAGCAGGCCGTGGGGGATCTGGGAGAGCGCGTCATGAGGTCCGGCGACGTTCTCAGGAGGTCGAACGCACAGCGTCTGCGCTCTCTCGACGACAGCATGTTGTTCCGCAGGCCGAAGTCCCACGTGGAGAACCGCAGGGCCCGCCTACTTCAACTCCTTTTCGAGATGAACGTCTATTTCAGGCATCGCTACGAGAGCCTCTGGGACCGGCTGGGGCTGTACACGGCGGCTGTGGTTCGCTCCGCACCCACGGACAGGCTGCGCCGTGTCGAAAGGGACGTCGGAGGCATCAACGCCCGCATGGCCGCCGGGATGTGGACGTCCCTCGGTTATCGGAAGAAGAGCCTTGATAAATATGCAGGGGTATTGGGGTCCCTGTCGCCCCTCGGGGTCCTCGAGAGGGGATATTCCCTGGCGTTCGACGAGAGGGGTCGTCTGCTAACGGACGCGTCCGGGACCGGGCCCGGCGAGATGATCTCGGTGCGCTTCCGCACCTCCGGCATCAAGGCGGAGGTCAAGAAGATGGAGGTAGATATTGATGACGAAATCGTCAAAACTTGAGAGTATAGACGGGATGACCTTCGAAGAGGCCATGTCCGAGATGGAGAAGACGGTGAAGGCCCTGGAGGAGGGAAGTCTGCCCCTGGAGGAATCCCTGGAGATGTTCGAGTACGGCATTCACCTGTCGAGGTTCCTTCACGGGAAGCTCAAGTCAGCGGAACTGAAGATAAACGAGCTGGTGGAGGAGAACTCCGAGATAGTGGAAAGGCCGCTTTACACGGGCGGTTCGGAAGAGGCCGCGGATGCGGACGGAAGCTGATTACGGGAGGAAGGATCAATGAAGATAGCCGTGGTGCAGCACAGGTCATCGCTGGGTGACGTCGATGCGAACATAGAGACCGCGAGAAGGGTCATGGGCCTCACGGAGGCCAGGATGGTTGTGTTCCCGGAGATGTTCCTCACCGGTTACAACCTGGGCGACGACGTCTTCCGGAAGGCCGTGGACATCGAGGGGGATGCGGTGGACAGGCTCGTGGAGATATGCGCGGAAACGGGGAAGACCGCCATCATGGGAATGCCCCGAAAGGACGAGGTGGTCAGGGGCGAGGTGTACAACAGCTCCGTCGCCATACATCCCGACGGCGAGCTGAACGTGTACGACAAATGGCATCATCCCAATTTCGGCCCCTTCGACGAGAAGCGCTATTTCCGGCCGGGCAGGCATCTCTGCGTGGTCAGGGTCGAGGAAATGAGGTTGGGTCTGATCATATGCTATGATCTGTTCTTTCCCGAGCTGATAAAGCAGTATGCGCTGCTGGGATGCGACGGGGTGGTCTGCCTTTCTGCGGCTCCCACCGTGACCCTTCGGTTCTTCGAGACGCTTCTGCCGGCAAGGGCCATAGAGAACACCATATTCATGATATACTCCAACGTGCTGGGCAATGAGAGGAACCTTGTGTTCAGCGGCGGCGCGCAGGTATGGGGCCCCAGGGGCGACCGGAAGGTGCGCGGGGAGGATTTCGAGGAATGCATCGTGGAATGGGACATCGACCTGGAGGAAGTGGAGAAGGCACGCAGAATGCGACCGACCCTGAAGGACACCCGGGCCGATCAGTTCTTCAACCTTCCGGACGCTGCCGACGTGTGGTGGTAGCCCGAACCCAATGATTGCGAAAGAATATTATCGTAATAATGCAATGCTGGCCTGATACCCATGCGGATACGGTCGCTGAGAATAGCTTCACAGTTCTTCTTCCTGGTGATTTCCGTATCCGGTTTTCTCTTCGGGATGACCGGTCTCAATTTTCCGTACTTCTTCTGCGTAGCCTGCCCCGGGGCCGTGGCCAACTGTCCCATCGGCGCCCTCCAGCATGGTGTTCTCGGCGTGGGAACCGGCTCCTGGCTGAAGCTCGGGGCCTATCTGTTCGGATCCGTATTCCTGGTATCGCTTCTGTTCGGGAGGGCATTTTGCGGCTGGGCCTGCCCCATGGGCGCCCTTCAGGACCTGATCTCGCCGGTATCGAGGAGGCTTTCAAAGAGGTTCTCCGTCCCCGATATATGGGACGGGAGGTATCTGAAATACGGACTGCTGATATTCATAGTGCTCGCCGCCTATCTCTTCTCGACCAAGTGGTTCTGTCTCTTCGATCCCGGTGGCATGATAACGGGCACCCTGCCGATGCTATTTGCGTCCATCTTTACCGGTGACAGGTGGAGCCCCGGGGATTACCTCTGGATGAAGGTCGTCTATACTTTCCTGTTCTTTGCGGGAACCCTGCTAATCACCAGGGCATGGTGCCGGTTCCTGTGCCCCTACGGGGCAATGATCGCTCCCTTCAACCGGCTCTCGCTGCTGCACCTGTTCTGGAGGAAGGAGGACTGTATCGGCTGCGGCGCCTGCTCCCGGGCCTGCCCCATGAAGATAGATGTCCTGAAATACCAGAGGTCCAACGAGTGCATCCTCTGCGGGAGATGCGTTTCCAGCTGCCCGACGTCCTGCCTGGAGCTGCAGATGCTGGGAAGGGGCATGGGAGCGAAGGGTCCGGTTCCCCGGTCACCCGGGAAGGGAGGCATCGAGGAAACTTGATCTTCGAGTAAAAAACGAATGGAGGAATCGCATGGAGATATTATCGGTAGAGATAGAGAAACCGGCGGATATGAACTTCATACTGGGTCAGGCGCACTTCGCGCCAAAATCCGCGGAGGACCTGTACGAGGCCCTGATATCGAGTTGTCCCGCGATAAAGTTCGCCCTGGCATTCTGCGAGGCATCCGACGAGAGGCTGGTGAGGGTGGAGGGGAACGACGACGAATTGAAAAGATTGGCGGCGGAGAACGCCCTTTCCATAGGAGCGGGTCATTCGTTCATTATATTCCTCGAGAATGTTTTCCCGGTGAACGTGCTAAATGCGGTGAAGGATGTAAAAGAAGTATGCCACGTATTCTGCGCCACCGGGAATCCCACGAAGGTGATCGTAGTCGATGACGGCAACGGACGGGGGATACTGGGGGTAATAGACGGTGGAAGGGCCAGCCGAATAGAGAGCGAAGAGGATCGGAGCAAAAGAGTGGATTTCCTGAGAAATATCGGCTACAAGTTGAGGTAGCCAAGGCAGCCTGCGGAGCATGCCGGGAGCTTACTGACTTTTGGTGAACGGTTTTTAGGTATGAGGATAGAATAAGTCTTTGGCCAATGGCAGTGTCGGGCCTTCCGTTCCAAGGGCCTGCCAGGGAACGGGTTGGCAAACATTGCGCGGGCCCCAAACCCCATCAGCTCTGGAGAAGATAGCTACCAGAGAACCAGATCAATGTGAATATGAAACCCAGTATGATCATCCACTTTCCCGTGCCCTTTTTCCGTTTTCCGATGGCCATCATGCCGAAAATCCCTCCCAGCAGGCCCATTAGAACGGGGGCGGCGAACCAGGCGTAATCGAAAGCATCCAGCTCATTGGCTCCGGATCCCGCGCCGGTCTTTTCGATGCCGGGATCGGATCGTTGGACGACGGATGTTTTATTTGGATCGTAATCCCCATCTTTTGATCCGGGGTATGATGCATCCGATGGCGTCTCGTAGGAATGGTCGTAGAGTGTATCGGCCCCGTCACCCTCCGCCATATGCGCCTCGCCGTAATCCTCGCCGAAGAAGGTATTTTCCCGTACCGCCCCTTCCTCCGCGTACTCCGGCTCCCCGTATTCTTCAACTCCGTGAACGAGCTCTTCTTCCTCCACCCCGTAGCTGTCTTCCCATGTCTCCACCATGTCTTCCTCGTGCATTTCCCCCTCCACCATATCTTCGTCAACGTCAAATACGAAATGTTCATCCTCGACCTCCTTCTCCTCCCGGGCCGCCTTCTCGTCATCCTCCTCTTTATCTTCGCCTTCCTCTACGATTATCGCATAGGGTTTCTCGAAGACCTCATCTTCCCTCAGTGTGAAAGCCTTCATCTCGATCCGGATGGGGTCGATGACGATGGCCGACTGGTAATCCTTCTTGAACATCCGTTTCTGCGTATCCTGGTCGGTGGGAGACATGAAGGATGTATGTCCGGGATGGGAATGATACCAGCCGACCAGCAAGAAATCCCTCCCCTCCCGTTCGAACCTGTTGAGCTCCTTGAACAGCGGCTCGAAGCTCGAGAACTTGACGGATACGTTGCTGGTGTCCAGGTCGGAGGTCACCACGTCCTCCACCACCGTATATTCCTCCCCCTCCCATTCGTATTTATGGCCCACCATGAATCCCATCACCTCTAGCTTGAGGTGGCTGAAGTCACTGCAGTGCTTCAACATCTTGAGGGCGGCGGTCTTGTGGATGAAAAGATCGACGCCGTCATAATCCAGTATGGGATTCCTCATACCCCTTCACATCCCTCTTCGAGGCCGATCGATGAGCCTGCAGAATATATCGTTAGTAATAATCGTCTCTCCGGAGGCGCCTCTTGATGGTCCTTATACGTACGATACGCCGTATCTTGTGGACGGTCCTGACAGGTGGTTCTTCCCAGGCCGTGTCGTATTCGTACTGCTCCTCCCCGGGCGGCTCGCCCATTTCCTCCTCCGATATGAAGAATTCATCCCCGTAGGCCTCCCCTGCTGCAGCGGCGGGCGCCACGGGTTCGGGTATCCCCGCCTCATCCGGGATCTCCATCTCGAACTCGTACTCCACTTCCGCCGCCACCTCTTCCTCGGGCACTACTATACGGGGCAGCTTCCTCTCCGGTTCCGGACCGCTTATTATGGAGTAGGGCTTCTCGTATATGTCGCCCTGCTCCAGTTTGAAGGCCTTCATCTCTATATTGATGGGATCTATGACCACCGCTGACTGATAGGGTTTGTTGAACATCCTCATCTGGGTATCCTTGTCGGTGGGGGACATGAAGGACGTGTGCCCCGGGTGGGAGTGGTACCATCCCACCAGTATGTAGTCCTTCCCCTCCTTCTCGAACTTGTCCAGCTCGTTGAATAGCGGTTCGAAACTGGCGAATTTCACAGATATGGCGGAGGTATCCAGCTCTGAAGTGACCACTTCCTCCACAACGGTAAAATCCCGGCCGTTCCAGTTGAACCTGTAGCCGACCATAAGGCCCATGACCTCCAGCTGAACCTCCCTGTATGCCTTGCAGTGCATCAGCATGTCAAGAAGAGCTTTCTTGCGTATGAACAGGTCGCATTCGTAGTTATCCAGGATCGGATTGATCATATGATGCCCCCATAGCCCGGTTCTTGTAAGAAAGCTCAGAGGTACTTCGAGAGATATTCCTTCATCCTCTCGAAGTCCGTCCTTCCGGGATAATAGCAGAATTCCAGGTCCTTGGGCGGTTCCTTTTCCTTGGTCTCCTTCTTCGTCTCGCTAACGATCTTCGGTAAAGCCATGTTCAATCACCCGCTACGATTTTAGGACCGCTCTTGGTCGTGGACACGATACCCGGAGGCCGATAGTCATGGGTGATGAAGTACTTGGCGGCAGCCATGCAGCTCTGTGACCCGTACGGGCTCTTTGGATTTGGATTGGAGAGCAGAGATTCAATCCCCTGTATGAAGGCCAGGAGGTTCGACTGGAAGTTCCACGTATCCAGCAGTCTGGTGCATACGTAGCCCCCGTCCTCCGGTATCATTATATTGGGATGAAATATCTCCGTATGCCATCGGACCACGGGTTTCTGGTAGGGATAGTTCGATGTTATCTTCATCGTAACGCGATGGTTCCAGGTATGGGTGACCCTCTGGTTCTTGAGAATGGGGGCGGGTATCTTCTTCATTCTCACATCTATGGTGATGGGAAAGCCGGTGACCTCGGGATCGTCGACGAGAATATCATGGGGCAGTTTTCGCCTGCACATGGCAATTTCCTGAAGTACCCGTTTTCTGAGGAGGTCCAGAGGTAGTTGAGGCATATCATTGCTCCCTTCAATAGCTATATTCAACGTAGAAGAGCGTTCCCGGAATCGGGGAATCCGCTGTTAGATTTCACTCGATTCTATTTATAAATATGGGTGATATTCCTGTTTGACGCAGGTATGCTGGCGGTTCGCGTTCCGGCGGTGTTGTCCATCAACCGGTGCCTTCCCTGGGAAGCAGTGCGGCTCCGGATGCGATCAGGAAGGCCGCGACGTAACCCGGCAGCTCGTGTGTCCCCGGTCCGATCGAATATCTTCTGCCCTTGAGTCCGATATCCGTGGCCCGGATGCATTCCACAGTAACCTCGTCGGGCGGCAGTACCACCGCATCTCGCAGCGGATCGAATCTCTTCGAGTGGTCGATGTCGATGGGGAATACCTGAAACCCCGTCTTTCCGTGAAGGGAGCCGGGAACCCGGATGAGCCTGTGAGTATCCGTCGTTACCGGCTGGTCAGTCTCCCCGGCAAGGGTGACGGAGGCATTATGCTTTGCCAGTTTCATGAAGAAATCCCTGGAGCGGTCTTCCGAGAACACCTCGAAGGTCCCCTTTCTGATCTTGTCGACACCTCTGCTTCCCGAAGGACCGCCGAATAGCTCGTCATATAGCTTCTTTTGTGTGCTGTTGCCGTAATTCCTGCCGCTTCCATCCTGCAGCTCGTATTTCCGAACGAGCTGGCGAAGGCTCTTGAGCGCTGTCGGTCGATCGGAAAGTTCCCATTCGGATAGAAGCATCTCTATTCCCCCGGCCAGTATTCCCTTCCAGCCCGGATCGCGGCTCCTGGGCATCTCGCGAATGAAACGGACCTTGGTGCGCCCTCGGAACGTCCTCTTGTCCAGTGGGCGTCTCGGGAAGAGCCAGGATTCATCTCCCTCGTCCAGCCCGGTTCCGGTAATATAATCGACTATCTCCCGCCTCTCCTTGGACCCCAGTTTATACACCCTTGGATCATTGACATGGATGTGATAACCCCGTCCTCCCGAGAAGACGAGGTCCACGTGTTTCTCGTCGAATCCGAAGGAATCCAGCACATACTTCTCCAGAAGCTTGATCACCTCCCTCTTCACGGCCGTCAGCTGCTGCTCGTAGGTCATCTCCTCGGCTCCGGGGATGTGATCCGCATCGAGATCGAACACCAGTTCGGCTCCAAGCCATTCCTTCCCTTCCATCTTCGGTGCTGCCGGATCCCTGTAGAAGGCTGTGGAGTAGTATGCATGTCTCGGCGTATCCATCAAGAAGTGATTCCGGGCGTCATCGGGAGTCTGAAATCCGATATGCCTTCTCATCCCTCCTCTTGAAAAGGAGAAAAAACCCCATTCTCTCTTCTCGAGATCTCCCGGCAGCATGGGTGGATCTTCAGTATAATGATCCCGAAACATCCCCTGGAGAAAATACATCGCCCGCTGCCTTCGGTATGAGATGGCAGCCTCCTGGAGAGCATCCATGAATAGGGGAAGGCGAAGTCACATAAAAATCTTTGGCTAAACTTTAACGGCAATATGGGGAAGTTATTCCTTCAGTATGAAATATGCGTATTCTTGTTGACAGGTAGGATGATTTAGATTAAAATATATATCCCGAATGTTTATACCCGGTCGATGATTTCTTTCGATCTGTCCCTCGATAATTTTTTCCTGATGGGCGGCCTCGCTCTCATCCTGGCATTATTCGTGGGAAAGACCACCCATTGGATGAAGATCACGGGGGTCGTGGGGTATCTCGTCACCGGAGTAGTTCTGGGCCCCCAGATACTTGGATTCATCGAGCTCAGCAGCTCCGAAACCGAATTGATCACGTGGTTCGCCCTGGGCTTTGTGGGATTTACCATAGGCGGAAAGATGCCTTTTTCCATTTTCAAGCGAAGCGGAAAGAAGATCATGCTAATTATGGCGGGAGGTATACTGCTTCCCTTCATTCTCGTACTGGCCGGAGTCTATCTGCTCGAAGGCAGCATTTCCCTTGGTTTGATCTTCGGTGCCCTGGCATGCACCAGCGCTCCTGCCGGCACCATCGCCGTCATATACGAATACCGGGCGCGGGGCAGCCTCACGGACGCCATTATTGCAGTGGTAGGACTGGATGATGCCTTCGGGGTGGTTGTATTCGGCATAACAATGGCCGCGGTCACGGCGATGATCGGGGACAGTTCATCGATTTCCACCGCCGAAACCGTCTGGGGGCCGGTTCGCGAGATAATGGGCGGTCTGCTTCTCGGCGGGCTCATCGGAGGCATGCTGTCCTATCTCGTCAAGAAGATACACGACAGAACGGAGCTGTTCACCATTACCATCGCCCTGCTGCTCATCTGTATTGGGACCGCGATATGGCTGGAGATCTCCGTAATATTGGCCTGTATCACCATGGGCATGATATTCGTGAACGTACTTCATCACGAGTGCCGGATCGTCTTTCGGGATGTTGAGAAGATGGCCCTCCCGGTCTTCATAATATTCTTCGTTACTGCGGGAATGGAATTGAGATGGGGCGTGTTGAAGGGAAGCGGCATGCTGGTCGTGGTCTATGTTCTCTTCAGGACCGCGGGAAAGATACTGGGTCCGCAGATCGCAGCGAAGGGTGCCGGGGCCGAAGATAAGATCCAACGCTTCATAGGATTTGGAATACTGCCCCAGGCCGGCGTGGCCCTGGGCCTGGCCCTTCTTGCCTCACACAAGCTGGAGGCCCTTGGACGGGAGGACCTGGCGAGCCTGGTGATTACGACGATAACCGCCACGACCATAGTATTCGAGATAATCGGGCCGATCGGAGCGAGATTTGCCCTGATGCGGTCGGGGGAGGCCAGGAAGAGATAAATAAGTCATGTCGGGGCAATTGAACTCGACGCAACAATATACGGCGTGTTGGAGGTGGCAGATTGCCGGATAAAAGAGATGAAACGCAGATGAACAATATCGAGGAATTCTATGAATTGAAGGTGAAGGATGTCATGGACCAGAGATATTGGGACCTGCCCGTGGTCAGCAGCGATGATAATATCCATCACGTACTGTCGATCCTGCGGAGCCAGTATCATGTGTGGATAGTGGAGGACCTGAAGAGTATGAAGCTCTGCGGTGTCATCACCGAGCATGATGTCCTCGATATCCTTGCCCCAAAGAGACCTCCCTCACATATATTCGGTCTGACCGATGTTCATCGATGGAGCAGAAGGCACATGGAAGGAGTTTCCCAGCTGATGTGCAGGAGACTGATAACCTGCAAACCCGATGATTCCATAAGGAACGTGCTCGTCAAGATGAAGAAGCACAGCGTGAGGCGGCTCCCCGTGGTGGAGAAGCGGAGAATAGTGGGGGAGATCACCTTTCACACGCTACTGAACAAGTATTATGATATCATTCCGTGATATTCGGGCGAGATACGGCCCGAATCAACGTAACCGACATGGCTCCCGTGTTGTCGATGACCCATAACGGATACCGTCGATACGAGTAACCTCGATACATCCCATGCCCGATTGCGGTTTTGATCAATTTAGTCCCATTCGTTCACCCCTTCGTCCACACTTTGGACAATAAATTAAATATATGAACAAATGAGCCGACAGATGCGAGAGGAAAAAATATTTAACTCATTACATATCTCGCCTGATACCATGGGTTCGAAGAATAACATGATGAACGTTCTCAAGGCGATAATCACGGAACCATCCGTTTCCAATATTTCCATAGCGAATGAATTGGGTCTCTCCTGCACGGGGATAGGAAAGATCCGGGAGAAACTGGAGACGCGGGGTATAATCGAAGGTTACGACGTTAAGGTCAACTTGGAATCTCTCGGATTGACGACGTTCTGTCTCATACACATCAAGGTCACGAAGGAAGGATGGAACTATCAGGGCCATCTGGGAGTCCAGGATTACATCACCTCGAATCCAAATATCGTCTCGGTATACCGCGTGCCGGGCAGGGATATAACGCATATCCTCTTCTGTGTGTTCCGTAATATAAAAGAACTGGACCGCTTCATACACGCCATACAGGCCCAGTTGTCCGATTATGTCCAGTTAACAGATACATACGTCTTCTCGCATGACAGCATCGTGAAGGATTCTCGTACCGACCTCCTTGTAAAGATAATAGACGAGGTAGAGGATAGGCGTATGCCAGAACCCGTATTATTCGGAAAGATCATGGGGGATGATTGATGCGTGCTAGGGTGCTGATAGCCGAGGATTCGAACACAACTGCAAGGGCCTTAAAGACGATGCTCGAGCTTCATGACTACGATGTGGTTGGCGAGGCGACGGATGGACATCAGGCGGTCGATCTCTATGGTAAATTAAGACCGGATCTGGTTTTAATGGACATTGCGATGCCCAATATGCACGGTATTGATGCCACCCGGGAGATAAAGCTCATCGATCCCGATGCTAGAATAATTGCCGTGACAGCCCTGTACACTCCGGAGAAGAAGAAGGAAGCATTGGACGCAGGCGTATCGGCCATTGTGATCAAACCATTCGACGTACCCAAACTCATAAAGACCATGGAGTCGGTCTATTCGGGATGATCCTCAGTTCGAACGGACCTTCCCCCCCATTGGAACCAGGGACGCAGGCGTAGTTTTTCTCTCGATACGTTCATTATGGATAGAGATGTGCCGTTCAGAATCAAGTTTCGCTCTGAACATGTTGGCTTGTTCCGTTCCCTCGATTTCCCGAGTTTACGGACGGATCGAGTTCTTCTCGTTGGCATCCGATATTTTCGAGGATGTCCGTTATACTCCCGGGACGAGTTACACTTACACACTACAAAACCCCGTTGGGTCTCCGCTGTGAAGTGAGTACCACACATTT
>CAYRFL010000033.1:0-38985 GCA_964423515.1 uncultured archaeon | reverse complement strand
TTCGGGTCCTGGCGTATCAGAGATACGCCTGTATTTGCCGAGGCGTTACTCGGCAGACCGTTACTCGAAAGGCCTCGACTTCTGTCGGGTTTTCACCGTTGACAATATCCTACCGCAGAATCCCGATTGCGACCAAAATGGAATATTCTCTTCAATGTAACCTCATAACAGGATGTAATACTAATATTTTTTCATATGTCCATCCAATTCTTCCATGCACGTGAGGTGATGATTGTGAGTATTTGTAAGCTCTCTTCATATGTCGCTTGCTCTGGAAAAAGGCAATCACATGAAATCGTTCAACGTCCGTGAGGAAATCTTTCCAATGATCTTTCCCACAGTATTCCACGAAAGCCGCGTATGAGGTGGAAATTTCCCGTTATCCCGGTAATAACGCTCGAGAAAATCCCTCGTTGCCGGATCCGCCGGATATCCGCTCCCCGCATCATCGCCTATCTCGTCACGGATGGCCTTCATCGCCTCCTCGCGCAAGCCCTTTGCCACCACGGACGCCGCGGATACCACCGGGAAAAGCGAATCCGCCTTGTGCCTGGATATTATGTTCTCCGATATCAGGTTTCGAGTAGCCGAGGTCCCATCTGCCTCCGGGCAGTGATCCACCAGTGCCAGGGCAAGATCGTCGCGGAATCGAGCCTCTTTCACGTCGCAGGAGTCCACGAATATCACGGAGGAGCGGATCATGTGAAGGACGCTCTCATATTTGGAGGATAACTTATCGTACAATCCGGCAACAGCCGAGGCGAATGCCTCCACCTCGATACGGTTCAGCGTGTCCTTCTTCCTCCTTGTATCTATCTCCACGGCCGACAAGGTGACGGCACAAAAGCTCGTGCACTCCCTGAGCCAACCGAATGTCCTCTCCCTGGCCGCAGGGGAATACTGCTTCGAATCCCTTACCTTCGCATCGCGGAGCATCCCATCGTCATCCACAGCCAGTGCCGCCACTATCATGGGCCCGATGATGGGGCCCCTTCCCGCTTCATCCACGCCGATAAGCATAGGACATCTCCCGTTTGACAGCCTACAGTGGTTTCCGCACCCTTTGGGGATTTCCATCCAAAACGTCAGATCACACCGGTTATATCTATCCTTTCTAGACATCCGAGACTCAAACGTATCTCATCATGGTGAAGGCATCCTTCCCATCCTCGTAGAAAGCCGAAAGCCTCCTGCCGATGGTGAAGCCCATCTTCTCGTAAAAATGCCTGGCGGCCATGTTTCCGGTCGCCATTTCCAGTCGGATCACCCTGACGTTCTCCATCATGCATTGTGATATGAAACGTCTCAATAACTTCTTTCCGAATCCCTTTCCACGGAACTCCTCGCTCACGCCAATGGATAGAATGCGAACAGCATCAGAATCCTCCTTCGTGCCCAGAAGAAAGCCCGATATTTCATTACCATACCGAAGAACAAGGCATCCCTTCGGCCAATGAGTAACGAGGGTGAGAACAAGGGTGGGCTCGTAAAGCTTTCCCAGTACGTTATTCATCTTCTCGATGAGCCGAGGTACATCCCCGGAGGTGGCCGTGGCGATGTACATGGGGCTCTATAGGACCTCGTTGATATTATAGTTTTCCCACACAGGCCTCCAGGGGGGAAAGATTTATTGTTCATAGGTACCTTTTTAGCATCTCTTGAGAGAATGCACCGGGATATAATCCCGGAAAATGCCCTCGATGAATAGCCAAATGGGACAGAAAGAAAAAAAGATGAACTGCGGAGCAGGGAACATGGATGAAGAAGCGGATGTAGTGATAATCGGTGCGGGACCGGCGGGCCTCTTTGCAGCCTATGAGCTCAAAAGGGAGATGGCGGACCTGGAGATACTCATCATCGACCGCGGTGTCGGAGTGGAGGACCGATACTGCAGAGCCCTCGAAACAGGTGTTTGCGTGCAGTGTCCCGTGTGTGGAATAATGTGCGGTGAAGGGGGATCGGGCACGTTCTCGGACGGAACGCTCAATCTCAGATATGACATTGGCGGGGATCTCACTGAATTCGTCGGAACCGAGGCAGCTGCTGCCAGACTCGTTGACGAAGTGGACGATGTATTCGTCAGGTTCGGGGCCCCGGACCTGTCGAACCAGGTCAGCCCAAAGAAGATCAAGGAGCTCGAACTGAAGACCGCCTCCGTGGGCGCTAGGTTTCTCAACATTCCCCAGAGACATATCGGTTCGGACAAGGCTCCCCGGGTCATCAAGCGATTCACGGATCATCTCAGGGATCAGGGCGTTCGTTTCATGATGGGAAGCGAGGTGGAGGAACTAAAGACCGAGAACGGCAGGGTTACGGGGGTTCTGGTGAAGAACCATGAGCACGGTATTCTAGGGGCGCGGCAAGTGCTCGCCTGTCCCGGCCGGGTGGGGCTCAGATGGGTGGAAGAGATCATCGAGATGCACGGCATCGAGGCCAGATACGGCCCCATCGATGTGGGGGTGAGGGTGGAGGTCCCGGCGATAATCATGGACGATGTCATCGAGATCAACCGCGATCCCAAGTTCCACATAAGAACGAAGAGATACGACGACTTCGTCAGGACCTTCTGTACCAACTCCCACGGATTCGTGGTGAAGGAAAAATACGACGATTTCGTTGGTGTGAACGGTCATTCCCACAAGGAGAGGTACTCGGACAATACCAACTTCGCCTTCCTGGTGAGGATAGATCTCACGGAGCCCCTTGAGAACACCTGTGAATACGGCAGGTCCATCGCGAAGCTCGCCACTACAATAGGCGGTGGAGATCCCATCGTTCAGCGCATAGGCGATCTGAAGAAGGGAAGGCGCACCACCGAAGCGAGGCTGAGGAGAAATCCCGTGGAGAACACGCTGAAGAGCGTAACGCCCGGAGACATCTCCATGGCGCTGCCGCACAGGATAGTGATGAACATCATCGAGGGCCTGGACAAGCTGGACGAGATCATCCCGGGCGTCATGTCCGATTCCATCCTCCTGTATGCGCCGGAGATCAAGTTCTATTCCATGAAGGTAGCTGTGAACGAAGGGATGGAGACCAGCATGGAGAACCTATTTGCAGCCGGGGACGGAATGGGCCTTTCCGGGGACATCGTCAATGCTTCGGCAACCGGAATTCTGGCTGCCAGGGGTATCCTTCGAAAGATACGGGAGGGCCCGAAATGAACACGGGCCTGCGAGAAATGGGAAGATCGGACCCCGTTCCATAGAGCAACGATAACGGATTGATATTCATGCACCTCCAAAGCAAGCACCTCGGGAAGATACCGGTTTATCTCTTGGTTCCGGTCCTGCTGCTCCTGACCACGCTCCATGGAGGCGTACTTGGCAGCGTCGGCGGACCGCAGATTCGAGGATCGGAGCCCGGGGTCATCTACCAGGACGACATACCCACAACCAGACCCAACAGAGTGGCAGTGATAAACGTCACAGGATGGGGGATCATCCGCTTCGAGCTCTACGATAACATGACCCCCATCACCACCACGAATTTCGTCAAGCTGGCCGAGAGTGGATTCTACGACGGATGCAAGTTCCACAGGTGTATCGACGATTTCGTGGCCCAGACGGGGGATCCGAACTCCAAGGACAACAATCCCTACAACGACGGATGGGGCGGCTCCGACGAGACCATACCACTGGAGATCCACCACAACGCGACACACGTGGACGGGGCGGTGGGCATGGCCAGGGAATCGGAGCCCGACACGGCATCATCACAGTTCTACATATGCGACGGGCCGCAGCACGGGCTCGACGACGAGGTCAGGATGGAGGACCGGGGGGAGCACGGATATGCTGTGTTCGGCGTCGTTATAGAGGGCCTCGATGTGGCCAAGGCCATAGCCGCCTGCGAGACCTACGGGAACAAGCGACCCGCATTGAAGGATCATCCGGTGGATGACATCGTAATGAGCAGGGTTACGATCGAGGAGGGGGAATGGCCGAACGGAACCGGTGGAGAGCCCGGGAGCGGTGAGAAGGATGATTATGAAAACAAACTTCCCACGGAGGATCTCGGAGCCGTGATGAGCATCACCTGGATCATTCTCCTCATCGTCGGCGGCGTGTTCGCCATCGCCACCCTCATATGGTGGCGTCTCATCCTGAGGAGGAGATGATACGGTTAGGAGCAGCACGACGGACGGCCCGCCTCTTCTTTCTTTCGACGGACGCCTTTACACGCTTAATTCCAGGGAGGGCATCTCGGTCTACGGCGAGGGACTTCTGGAAATTGAAGGAAGGGAATACCGCAGCTTCACACCGGCGCGCTCCAAGCTGGCGGCCCTGATAAAGAAAGGGGTGATACCGAAGGGAATCGCATCATCGAATGATCTCCTGTACCTGGGTGCTGCAAACGGTACCACGGTGAGCCACGTCAGCGACCTGCTGCCGGAGGGCAGCATATACGCGGTGGAGATATCCCCCAGGTGTTTTCGGGACCTCCTGGCGCTGGCCTCCGTACGAAATAATATTTTTCCGGTACTGGCCGACGCCTCGAATCCCGGGAGCTACCGCTACGTCGTCAAGAGGGTGGATGCACTGTATCAGGACATATCCCAGCGGGACCAGGTCAGCATATTCCTGGCCAATGCCCGCATGTTCCTCCGGAATGGAGGGCAGGCCGTCCTCATGGTGAAGGCAAACTGCATAGACTCCACTATACCGTCCGCCGAGATCTATTCCCTTGTCAAGGGCCAGCTTCTCGCATCGGGCCTGCGCATCGAGAGCATGACGGATCTGTACCCGTACCAGAAGGACCACATGGCATTCGTGCTCCGAAAGCCCCGGTAGCAGCGGTCGTTGCATCAATCACTGGCAAGTATCATCACGGGGCTCTCCACCCGAAGATCTCTTATCAGACTCCGAAGCCGATTTTCCCGCCTTCTGAAGAACATCACGATATCGCTGGTTCGCAGAAGGTGCAGGACATCCTTCATCTCCATAAGCCGAAGGGCCTTTACGATCACGTTATGTGACCGAACCACCTTCCTTATGAAGTCGTCTATGTGGTCGTCGGTAATGGCGGTAGCATCCGTCTTGCCGGACTCCCTGTTTCTATCGGTGTTTAAGGTATGGAATGGTCTCTTGACGCTACCACTCTGGTCCATTCTATCCCCGGGCTTGCAGTTCCCCGGGGAATGTAACGAAGGACTCCCGCCCTTCCCCTTTTTCCTTTTGGATATCTCCAGATCGATCAAACCTAAACCTCCGTTGGTCTTTTTTCGACGCGCAGGGTCAACGGAACACCCCTGCTGCGCATGGAATAGGGTATGAGATCTATATAAGGATGAGGAGAGGGGGTCGATGAAAGTAAAGAGCGATCCGTTGTGTTCATTGAATTTGTCGGTTATGGACTATACTTCAATGCATGACAAATGTCTCTATCATTGACGAACAAATGTCTCCTGCCAGTACTGGACAAATGCTCTCTGCTAGTACCGGCCATGCCAGTTCCTCCACCACTCCATTCTTCCACCGTCGATACTGGAAAGAGTTTACTTTCACTCGACCCTCCCCCGGGTTTACCCTTATATACTCCCCGAGGCATTTGTTACCCTGTACGGGACCTCCGTTACCCGTGATATATTATCAATGGTCCAAAATTCGACAATAAATCGGAGTTTGGAGCTTGACAATGTGCGCGGCATCGAGTGAAAGCGCAGATGCCGCTTCATCAACGAAACAACACAACGGAAGCGATATGATGAACAAATGTTCCCGAAAGCAGAAAAACAGAGAATACAAGAAATTAGCCAAGCAAATCGACCGAAACCTGAATGACCGGATATCCCGAACAGAGTCAAAGATACTCCTCCACGTACTCATCAACCGGTTCGACGGCTTCGCCCGTCAGCAGAACCTGGTGAACGAACAAATGTCCCGAAAGCACCACTGGGGAAACAAGCGCACCGCAAGAGTCCTCCGTACCCTGGCCGAGATCGGCGTAATCGACCGCGACAGATCCGAATCAGACAACTGGACTCTCTTCTTCATAGTACGCGGCTTCCTCGAAGGGTGTCGGGACCGGATAATCCGCGCGGTAGCAGCCATAAGAGAGAGGCTCAGCCGACGTGTTTTCGCCATCCCCTCGCTCAGACGTGTGGGGTGGGCAGGTTTTGTTACCTGAGCACGTCGGATGGTGGGAGGATGTGCCATTTCCGGGAGCGCGGCAGGCGTCAGTGAAGTTATCGTCCTATAATGTTGTCAATGGTGCAAAGTTCGAATGAAATTCGAAGCCTTTCGGGTGACGTTCCGAAAGGACCAGATGCATCTCTGATGAATAAGGATTTGCAGCTTGACAACATTCGCAGAATCGTAGCCCTTAGGGACCGATTCCACTGAATCGTTAAATACTGCCTTCCCCATGTATATGTAAGGGTGGTCATTATGGCACCGCGCACGTTCATTGTACAGATTGCAACTTTCATAGCTGTCCTGTCACTCCCGGATCCCATGGTGTCCCGTTCCGGTCATGGAATTAGGAATGGTGGTCAGGACGTGACGCGTGGTTCGATCATTATCGTGGATGCGGATGGAGGCAGGAACTGCAAGCGGGTACAGGATACTATTGAAAATACAGGCGTTGATCATTCATTCATCTTGACCCATGGTCCCTTCTGCGGACATGAAGAGAATGGAAAATGGTCACACGACCAGAACGATGGAAATTTCATCGAGTGGGTGAATGGACTGACAAATAACCCCGTTGAAGCGGTTTTTTTTGGACATACTCATGAACCCTGGATATGTTATGGTGCAACAAAAAATGAACATGACGGTGAGGAAATAATGTGGGCAAAGGAAAAATCGCATGATCTTTGGACTTGGCACAAATTCTACTTTTCGGATGATACCTGGTATATTGAAAGTGACGATTTATAGGAGAGAGTAACCATGAATAAAAGAATAGAAATTATTGTATTAATAATAATTATTATGATATTCATCCCAATCAATATGGGTTGCATGCAAAATAATCCAGAATTATTCTCCACACTAGAAATAATAGATGCGGCGGAGTTGAAACTTAAAAAAAAACATATAACAGGCGCTTTTATTTTCAATCAAATAGCGTTATATGATAGCACAGGAAAAAACAGAGGTAGAAATGGAAAATATCCTGAGTGGAAGGTTATTATTAATGTATCAGTATTTAGCAATAAACTAAATATTACGCATGTGAGAATCCTATTTGATGATGGACAATATAAAGAAAAAGAGTACAAAGACGGCTATCCAGAACCATCATATATTAACGTATCTAAAATTAAAATCGACAGTGATGAAGCATATGATATTGCAATTAAAGAATCTGAAATCAAGTCATTTATTAATAAATACAATGCCTATGAAGATGGTATTGAAATATATTCAGATTCTGATGAAGGAATTGTGTATTATTCTGTAAGCTGGGCTTATGAATCAGGCTTTGAGGAGCCAGGTATTGCAATATACATAGATGCAACGACAGGGGATGTCTTGAAGGTATTTACTACTTCATGATGAAATTCCTCCCATTTCCCTCTACGATGTTTGACATATGCCTCTTAACAAGCTGTCTTGCCCACTTTTTTCCAATGCATCGAAAATACATCTGTGCCCTCGGTATTCAAGTCCCTGCAGGTGGTCCCGAAGACAGAAGGGGGAATTACCAACGAGCGTACAGATTATAGCGGAGGGCATGGCGGAGCGGGGAGGTGAATGTTAGCGAGGAGAACCCGCAAGGGGGCATAAATCAGGAATGATGAATTCCTCAAGATATTCCTTCATTCCCTCCAAGTCGGGGGGTATCCTCGCCTATCCCTTAACGCCCGTTATGTGGACAATGGAGGCGAGGGGTAAGAAGGTGTCCAGATGAGCACCCCTGTTATTGGATACGTCATCCGACGCACCTCTCGATTCTCGTAAATCCCTCAATTTCTCTGCTCAAACATCCGATTAATCCTCACGTACACGCCCACTCAAAACCCACGCCACAACATATCTCCACCTCCGACAAATGTCCCCCTCTAGCCTCACCACGCTCGACGCGGTACAATACCCCTACCTGGGTGCCCTAAGCTTGAAACGACCATCCACCTCACGGCGACCTCCCCCATTTCCGAACTTCGGGAGGTGCACCCTCAAACCTTATCCAAATTCGAGAGTTGGATCGTATACGAACTTCGTGCGTTACCTCTCGATTCTCGTATCCGGATTTTGCACCTTCGAAAAAACGGACCCTGAACAACAATCTCCAGGTCAGCACTCCGTTTCCTTCTCCTCCGTCTCCACAGTATCGTCGAAGGGCTCCTCATCGCCGCTGATGCGCCTGATGTCCCTTTCGCGGTCCTCTTTCTTGTTCTTCCTGTTCGCGAGGACCACAGCTACGAGTATTACTATAACCAGGAGAAGTAGGATCCCCGCGATCAAAAGAAAGGTCGGGGATAGCCCCTCCGTCTCGCCATCGATCTTGGCTTCCACCGTGCTCTTCAGGGTCCAGTTGGCCTCGTAGACCGCGTTCCCGGCAACGGATATGGGAACGAACTGGGTTTCGAAATCCTCGGCAGTAATGTTGAGTACGAGGCTCCCTACCGGCGTCTTCTCCAGACGGTATCGGCCGTCGCCATCCGTGGTTGCCGAGATGTCGGTGTCGTCTATCTTGACCAGGCCCCCTTCGATTCCCTTGCCCTCCTCGTCCAGCAGGTATCCTTCTATAGTACCCCATGATTCCATCGTGCACGTTACATTGGCCGCCACCCACATGGTCACCTCCACGCTGTGAAGGGAGGTTTCGTAACCCGCTGCGCTTATCTCCAGAATGTAGTTGCCCAGGGGCACACCGTCGATCACGAACTGTCCGTCCTCATCGGCGGTCCCGGAGAGCTCGGTTCCCTTGACCAGTATATCTGCGTCCTCCACGGGAACGTCACCATGTCCCAGCACCCTTCCGACTATTGCGCCGGTGTTGTTCTCACCCCAGTCCATCTGGAACACCTTGGCGAAGTAGCCCGCCACGTCCCTGTTCTCGATGATAACCCCTGTCTCGCGGTTGTTGTATATCGAGTTCGTCGCCCAGTTCACCGAGGATACCAGGACCTTCTCGCCGTCCACGATTATCCCCTTGTTGTGAACGAGCTGCATGTTCTGGGCCTTGGCGGCGCTGAACTTGGCCACCATGTTCAGGTTCTCCCTCTCGGCGATCTCGTTGGTGGTGTTAATTATTTCCCAGTGGTCGTTGGACGCCTTCCAGGTCTCGTCCAGCTGAAGCCTCACCTCCACGCCCCTCCTTGCTGCATCGTACAGGGCATCTAGATACCTGTTGTCGATGTATTTGGAGCCGTCCTTCCAGTCGTCGTTCACGCTATGCTGCTGAGCCCACACGTAATCCTCGGCGCTCTCGATTAGGGGCAGGATCGCCGCAAGGTTGCCGGTATGGTCCGGGCAGAGGATAGGGGTGACGGAGATCTCGTCCCCGTAGCTCTGCTTTCCGAAGACCTTGACGTGCTTCCCCTTCCTGGGCCCGTACTTCGACGGATCGAATCCCTTCTCCGGTCCGCCGTAGACCTCGTCCCCGGGCGTGAATGGATACGAATCCGGGCTGGTAGGAGAGAAATCGTAATCGAACACATCCCCGAAGTAGGCTGCAACGTCAGCGGATTCCACCACCACGGACCAGCCCCGGTTCCCCCTGGTGCCGTAATAATTGATACTGTCATCCCGGAAGTTCTCGGAGGTGATGAAGGTGAGCCTACCGTCCACAACCACGAACTTGGAGTGAACATTGACGAACCTTTCCTGTATGCCTGCCCCGGAATTGGTAATGATGTACCTTACCTCGCCGCCGTTGTCGTGAACCAGCTCCATTATGTATTTCTCCATATCGGGTATGCCCCCCACGGGGGACCCTTCCAGAAGGATCCGGACCGTCACTCCCCGCTCCATGGCGGCCAGCACTTTTTCCGCAATTTTGTAATTATCGAATATGTAGACCTCGATATCTATGGATTCCGTGGCGTTCTCCAGAAGGCCGGCGATCGTCCAGAAGCAGGAATCGGGGGATACTGCACAGGTAACCGAGGCGACGTCCGAAAAGGTCGTCAGATTGAATTCCCGCAATGGAATATCATTCTTTATCTCGCCGGTTATCTCCCAGTCATCCTTGGTATTGTTATCGACAAATTTACCCGCGTCTTCCTTTCTCTGAAGGCCGTTCTTCGAGCCCAGAAGCGTGATGTTCACGCAGCTCTCGCTGTCGTTTCCGTGCCAGGCACCCTCGGATATGAGAAATTCCAGATCCGATATTTCCCCGGAATTGAGTGAGCCCTCGCTGCACCATGCCAGCGCATCCAGCACCTCCATGCCGTTCATCAGGGCCACGGAATCCGTTGTCGAGGTGGGAGCAACGCCGGTGGAGTACAGCTCCCGGATGTCGTCCCCGTCCAGGTCGCCCGCGGCATCCGTCTCGTTGCTGCCCTCCCCGTAATACACGCGAAAGACGTCCCCCTGCGAGAGGGTCAGCGGCGCCGGGCAGAGGAAATCCCTGAGACCGTCGAGGTCGGTAAGGACGAGACTGGATACGTCACCGCTGCCGGAGATGACCTCCATTGTGAAGTGGCGCGGAGCCTTGGAGAGGAATGCGCCGGTTATAAGGACCTCGCCAGAGAAACCGAACTGCCGGTTGCCCTGGCCGGGAGTGGGGGTGGGCTCAACGTACCAGTCGTCCCTTGAATCCGAATCCGCCGCGCCCTCCTTTCTCGCAATGCTCACGCCCTTCCCGAGGTTCCTGGAATCCACCATGGAAGCGGCTTCGCTCCCTGGCCATTCCCCCTCGTCGGCCAGCTCCTGGGCGTCATCCGCTTCCTGCGCGGAGAGCTCACCGTTGCTCCAGCATACGCCGTCAACCATTGTGGAATAATCCGTTGATGTGAACAGTGCCACCTGCTCGTTGGTCCCGGACAGGTCGGTGGATGCAATGTACAGATCGACGAAACCGTTCTGGTTCGTGTCCCCCGTGGCGTCGGTCTCGTCCGGCGCGGTGGCATTGTAATGCACCACCACCCGTCCGCCGGGGCTGACGGTCACCACGGAATCTGCCAGGGGTTCATCCTTGTCCTGGGAGTCGAAGGACGATAACACGTACTGGGATATGTCGCCGCTCCCGGTATCCACGAACAGCTCGACCCAATCCTCCACGAAGTCGTCGCATCCGTAGGGAGCCACCTCGCCGATGAATATCTCGGGATCGGACCTCGTTCTCACTTCCTGTCCTGTGTGGGATTCGCCCATTGCCGGGAACATTACGAGAACCAGCAGTAGGCAGAGGATCGCCGCCGCCGATAAGTACCTTCTCAGGGATGATGGCGGTACCTTCATGCGTCTACCCCCTTACGACGTCCGATATCTCCGCTAGCGATTCCAGTGCCTCCTTCTCCTCGTCGGACAACTCCGGCTCCTTCTTCCTGTGCCTGTCGATGAACATCTTCTTGTAGAACACGATGCCCAGCTTCAGCAGCACCATGGGCACGATGATTATCAACACGAAGTACTCGGCATAACCTATAAGATAGTTCGTCGGCCACGAGTAGTCGTCTATACCCCACATCATGAAGGTATGGGTGTAGTTGAAGGCGTTGAAGTTGAAGATGATGGTCGCTATGGCCCCCCACACGAAGGATATGTTGGAGAAGGGATCCGCGGCCGCGGTGAGCTTTAGGCCCCTGGCCCTTTTCTTCGTGAACGGATAGATAAGGTTCGAGCCCAGGTTCCCGAGCTGATCGCACAGGACGTGGGACCAGAAGGCCAGGACTATGATCATGGCTGCCATTATCCCCTCGGAACCTATGCCGTAAAACAGAAAACCGAAAGGTGCGAAAAGGAAGGCCGCCGTCAGCGAATGCCATATCTTCCGGTGCCAGGGGATGAAGTCAACTCTTATCTTGTCTCCCTCGGGTACGAACTCCCAGTCGTTACCGTGCCATATGTCGATGTTGGTGGCCAGGTGATACGTGTGGTTCAGGTCGGCCTTGTACTTGGCCACGGCCACCGCCTTGTCGCCCTTGGGTTCGGTTCCGGGCTGTGGTGTCTGGCCGGTGGTGACCAGGGGACCTATCTTCGATATGATCTCCTTCTTGTCCGTATCGAACCTCACCGAGTACTGTCTCCACAGGTCCTGGGTGACCTTCATTGAGTGGCACTTGACCTTCACCGATTTCCCCGTCTGGGCCGCCTGATCGATGGCCTTGGCGATGGTGTTGGCCACGACCCTGGGATTCAGCTCCTTGTGGCCGGGCGTGATCTCGTAATCATGGACAATGAGGTATCTCGCGAACCGGAAGTCCATGAAATCCGGCAGTATGCCGAATATACCGCCCAGAAGCAATATCCAGGACTTGTCTATGAGGGTCATCTGGACGGCGTCCATGAAGAAGGTCGCGACCGCGACACCCACGATGTAATGCGTCAGGCCCTTCATCTATATCAACCCCAGGAACTTTGCTACGGTGCCGCCGGCTCCAGACATGTTGAGGAACATGGGGGTCAGGAGGACCGCCAGGAGGCTCATTCTGCGCGTCTGGAAAAGGACCGGTATCAGACCCAGGCCGGAGGCCACGGTGAGCACGATAAGACCCTGCCACGATGTAAATATGGCGACTATGATGAGCAGCAGCACGATGCTGACCAGGGAGACCACCCTGAAATCGATCTTGCGGAGAAATTTGCCCGATAGCCTGGAAAGGCCCAGCACCAGGATGAACGAGAAGAACGCCGCGAAACATAGGGCGGAAACGATGAGGTAGTAATCCGCCGTGCTCTTGGGGGTGTAGCCAAAGAGGTCAATGAACATGGATACTCCACCTCTTCTCAGGTGTACGTCGGGGTGCAGCAGCAGCGTCGCCGCTCCGACGTAATACACGATCCTGTTGACGTTCATGGACATCAGGAAATTCGTTTCGCCCCCCTGGGCTGTGGCGTGACCGGCCATGTAACCCGAGGGACCGGGTGTCACTCCCGGGGTTACGGCACCGTAAATACCCCCTGCCGCACCGGATACGCCGCTCTGTATTATGTGATGCCCTCTTATATGGACGCTCTTCGAGACGAACTGTGGGGGGATGTTCGTCTTGGATATCACGTTGGTTAGCATTGAGGGAATGGCGAAGAGGCCGATGAATATCGGCGCAAGGCTCTGGAATGCGTTGGCCGATGGTATCAGGGGTTTGTTGAAATTAATGATGCCGAGGATGGACGCCAGGATGAACACAAGATAACCCCACATGAGGGTGGACCAGCCGTCCCTCATACGCTGCCATTTGGTCTGTCCCTGCCCGAAGTCCTTCGGCCATTCGGACATGAGGATGAAACAGATGACGATACCTGTAAGGAAGAACATAATCTCCTTGAACACGTCGTAGAACATCTTGATAACGAAGCCACCCAGAGGAAGGCCCACGACCACGATGAATACTCCCACCAGAGAACCTACGGCCCCCAGCACGGCGGCGGCATGGCCCTTCCCCTTCATCATGTACTTCTGGGAAGGCATCATGAAGAACATGGTTGAGTCGTCGGGCGCCTGGAAATAAAGCGTACTTATGGAGGAGAACGTCATTATGTAACCCAGCATCATTCCGACTATCAGGGCAACCAGGTATATCGGGTTAATACTCTCGGCCAGTATCATGCCAAAAATCATTATGAAGCCCAGAATGTTGTACACATGCATCCCGGGGAATAACATGGTGAACAGACCGCCGATCACGGCGGCTCCGCACGTTATTGCAATGGTGTAGAACATCAGATCCAGGGGCATCTGCATCTATACCACCTCCTGAATATCTTCAGAATCATAACCCTTTATTTCCCAAATAATTTCACCGTTTTTACTAGTGTATTTGAAAAACGTCCCACTAATATCAACAATATCCCCCTCCTTAAAACCGCTAAGATTGCGATATCCATATACTAGCAATGGATATTCGCCTTCAAGGTCTTCAACATAGGTGTCACCTCCACTCTTGACTATACGGACGCCCTGGATCAAGACATCTTCATCTTTATATATTTCGGGGTTGGACATGAGCATGTCCACGGTAAAGCCCTCGCCCGCCGACGTCACTTCGAAACAGGTTTTTTCGATTATCTCCCCGTCCTTCTTTTCCTTCACGGTTATCTTGTCTCCCACCGAGGTCGGGATCAGCTCCCACTTGCTGTGCTGGGCGCCGTAAGAGCTTTCGTAATATTCGAGGGCTCCCAGTATCGTAACCTCCGAGCCGGGTCTCAGATTGTGCAGGATGTCCTCTTCCGAATACAGTTCTATTCCCGCGAGTTCCACCAGATCCTTCGGAACGTAGACAAGGACCTTGTCACCGCTGTCAAGATCGCCGATGGTCACCTGGTAGCTCGTGGTAAAGTTCGTGACCTCCGAGACCACCGTGCCGCTCATCATTACCTTCTTACCGCTCTCGAAGGTATTTCCCGGTTTTCCCGCCACATCCGAGATGTCCTTGGGAGAATAACTTCTGCCGGTTATCTTGATATTGTCCTCATACATGACCTCGACCCGCATAAAGGGCATTGTCTTTTCCGTGACCACGCTCTGATCCAGGTACACGTTGATCCCATCCTCGGTTATGGTCATAACCTCGTTGTATTCGATCCCACTGCCGATATACAGGACCCTCCCCAGAACCTCTACGGTATCTCCCAATGCAGGGATATTACCCGTCCCGATGAGTTCCTCGGTCACCTTGCTCCCGCATAATACCTGTATATCCCCGGTCGTGTCGTTGATATAGAATTTCATCTCACCGTAATCTTGATACTTGGACGGATAGTATCTTGGGGTCCGTACAACTTTCCCTTCGAACCGCATGATCGAAAAATTATCGTCCTTGTCCAGCTCGTCGATATTCGTGATGGGGGCCTGCCAGTACGCAGCTATCAGGAAGTATACAACGCCCAGTGCAATGAAGATCAAAGAGAACTTGACCAGTGTGGATTCCTTTACCCGGTAGCGGAACTGTGCCGTGCATTCCGGACAGATACGGCAATCCTTATCGACTTGTTTGCCGCAGGCGGGGCACTGTTTCTTGCCTTCCATGGCTTCTTTCACACTTTGTATCTTCCCGTTCTGTGCGTTCGCCTTATCGGTCATCAGTTCACCTCCAGTCGAACGTCGTCGAACGTGCGGGGTACGATGACCCAGCTGCCTCTGAAATCACTGCCACGGATATTCGTATATTTGTCCCAGATCATGTGACCCTCTACCGTTATCAGCAGATCCGTTGCGTTCCGATCACTGAAGGATAGGTCATTGTCTCCCATTTCGTCTATATCGACCCTGTAGGGGGCTGTTAGGACACTTGGTATCTTAATAACGACCCCGGCATCGTTTTCGTCCTTCAACAATATCTTTATATTGCCCCAATTATCCCTGAATTCGATATAGTCCTCATCCCCCTGGGCCTCCTCTCCCGGGAAGGTACCGGTGAGTTTCACCATCTTTCCATATTCGAACTCGTCTTCACCCGTGTTGTAGATATCCCTGATCGTGATGGATATGTCCGTTTCTTCCTCCATGATTTCCAGTGCACTCTCGTCCTGGATCATGAGCGACATATCGTCGCCCCTGAACATGACCGGACCCTTTACGGTGATGGTGTCGCCCTGGACCGGTATCTTGTTCTCCTTTACGATATCCTTTGCCACTTCCGCATACGCCTTTACTTCGATTATCCCCGTTCCGTCATCGATTACGAAACTCAAAGATCCCGGAAGGGCTTTTCCATCATCGGAGAAGGTGAGGAAATAACTAGGCTCATCGATCACCGTACCGTTGAATTCGAGGTAGGCATAGTTCTGCCGTTTGGTGAGGTCGTCTATATTCCATTTCTCGCGGTCCTTCATGTTGGCCCACACCAGAAGTGCGGCGATCCCCAGTACGGCCACCATGAGGCTGATCGCCTTGAAGGTCCTGATATCCAGGCGGTTCTTTACCTTCGTCCTGCAGTAGGGACATACCTTGAACGGGCCCATGAACTGCCCGCATTTGGGACAGTTGAGCCCGATGTCGGACTTCTTCAATTCCTCTTTGTTCTCATCCATGAAAAGACCCCCGCTATCCCGGTAAGGAATGAAACCGTGACGGGATGGACGGATCGATGGGAAACCCTCATTCGGATACCCTGATAGAGTGGCTATCTGATTTGATTTTTTCAAACTTTTGTTCATATTATTTTTTTTGATAGCCGCAAGATCGATCGGGATATTGGGAAACGGGGCCTGGGGACGTGGGGCGGAGAAGGAATATGATACCGGGGCTCTCCGGCATCAAGCGGACTGGGCCTGCTGGATGCGCTGCTGAAGCGATGTGAACTGCTGGTGCATTGCCTGGTACTGCTGGGTCAATGCCTGCTTCTGACCTGGATCCTGGCTCTGCTGTATCTGCGATTGAATGGCTGTGAGCTGTCCATGCAGGGCCTGATACTGCTGCATGAGCTGGGCCGTGTCCTGCGACGGGGGTGGGGCCGCTGCCGGAGCCTGTGGTGCCGGCGCCTGCGGAGGCTGCGCCTGGGGTTGAGCTGCCGTCGGAGCCCCCTGGGTCGGTGCCTGCTGGGGTTGTGCGCCTGCCTGGAGGGCTTCCGCCTGCGCCCCAAGCGACTGGGCCTGCTGCTGCAACTGCTGGTAAGCCTGTGTCAGCTGCTGCCTCTGTCCCGGGTCCTGGGTTTGACCGAGCTGGTTCTGTACCTGCATCTGCTTCTGCTGGATCGCCCGAAGCTGCTCCAATATCTGCTTCAACCTGGCCTCCGTATCGGGCGAAGCGCCCGGTTGGGCTCCGGGTGCCGGAGCTGCAGTAGGCGGCGCGGCCGGTTGCCCGCCCCTCTGGATGGCCTCCGCCTGCTGCTTGAGCTGCTCGGACTGCTGCTGCATCTGCTGATAGCTCTGTGTCAGAAGCTGCCTCTGTCCCGGATCCTGGGTCTGACCGAGCTGGTTCTGTACCTGCATCTGCTTCTGCTGCAGTGCCTGTAGGGCCTGCAGTATCTCCTTGAGCTTGGCCTCCTTGGCAACTTCCCGAGCATCGGGAGGAGCCGCAGGTGCGGGAGCTTCCCCGGCGGATGCTGCCGCAACCTCTCCCTGTATCCTCTGGGCTTCCTGGGCAAGAGCCTGCTTCTGCTGCTCGAGAGCCTGGTAATGCTGTGTGAGGACCTGCTGCTGCGCGGGATCCGGGGTCTGCTGTAGCTGTCCCTGAATGGCCGCCTGCTGCTGCTGAATCGCCTGGAGCTTCTCCAGTATCTCCTTTGCCTTCTGCTTCAGCTGGACGGATCCATCCGGGGATTCCGGCGCGGGAGCCGCTGGCTCCGCGGGCTGCTGCTTTTGCTGGGAGAGCCTCTGAGCCTCCATGGCAAGGGCCTGCTTCTGCTGCTCCAACACCTGGTACTGCTGGCCAAGGGCCTGTCGTTGGTTGGGATCCCGGGTCTGGCTCATCTGACCCTGAAGAGCTGCCTGCTGCTGTGTTATGGCCTGAAGTTGGGTCAGCACTTTCTTGGCCTTTTCCTCAAGCTCGGATTTCTGCGGTTCGGGAGGTGCGGAAACACCTGCTTTTTGCTTTTCGATCCACTCCCTTAGCTTCTGTGCATCCCTGATCAGTTCCTGTTTCTGCCCTTCCATGGTCTGATGGCTCTGGACGAGCCTTTGCTGGAGAGCAGGGTCCGGAGTGGTGCGCATCTGGTTCTGGAGGGCCATCTGCTGCCGTCCGATCATCTCGATCTTCTTCTCCATCTCGCGAAGCTTGGCGACTAGCTCCGGATCTCCGGAATCCTCTTTCTCCTCGCCACCCACCAGGGCGGAGATGCCGCCGACCTTCCTCCGGTCCGAGCTCATAGCCTGCCGGAGCCGTTCCTCTTCGTCCTTGGAAACGCTCGTAAGCTCCGGTGCCGCCCGCTCCTCTTCAGGTTCCTCCGGCAGCTCGGGCAGGTGGCGCTTCAGCTCGCCTATAAGGATGAGCATCTCGTCCACCTGTTTCTCGTACTTCTCCCTCTCCTCCGGCGTCTCAGCCTCGGCGATCTTGTCGAATATGCCCTTTCTCTTCTTGTGGAGCAGTTCGATCTGTTTCGTCAGCCTCTGGACCTCCTCGTCCGAAAGTCCCTTGTCCTTTACCTTACCGTGCGCCTCGGTAGAGGGCCGGGAACCTCCAGATTCCTCCACCTCCTCTTCGGTGGGCTTGTCCATGTCCTCGATGTTCCGCATGAAATCATCCAGTGACGGAACGCCGCCCCCGTACCGGGATTCTTGAATGGAGAACTCATCCTCTTCAGTATCCATGGAATACGGGCCCTTCATGGAGGTTTCTTCCTTCTTCTCGGAGTATGAGCCGCCCCCGTAACGGCTTTCGCCCATATCGAAATCATCATCCATGGAAGGCATGTTGTAGCGTCCATGGGCCTTTTTCTCGAACTGTTCCTCCTCCTCGTCCTCCTCCAACTCCTTCTCCTGTGTCTCCTCTTTACTCTCCTCCTCCATTTCCCTTTCTCTCTTTCGCCGGATCTTTTCCAGCACGTCGACCTCCTCGTCCTCCTCGTCCTCGTCCTCCTCATCCTCGTCATCGTAATCGTAACCGGAGTTCTTCCTGCTGATGACGACGACGCCGATCAATATGATGACTATGACCGCTCCCAATAGCACTATAATGAACACATCGATCCCCCCCACCTTTCCCATTCCCAGAAGACCCGGGTCCTCTTCAGTGGGCTTTGCGAGGACAATGGAATCATCGGCCTGGATCAGTATACCCCCCGCATCCCTGAACCATACGCGGATCCTCTTCTCACCCTCACCCTCCGAAAGCGTGAACGGCACCGTGGACTCGTACGGTACCCAGTTATCCCCCCTCTCTTCACTCTCGGTTATCTGCATGTCCCGGACCCCCGACCCGTCATCGGTGGCCGTGAGGGTGAGCACGACCTCGCGATCGAAGGTGGTCTCGTTGCCACCATTTATCACAATGCTTCCGATCGGGGCCCTCGTATCGATGTTGAAAGGGGTTGCCGGTGAGAAAGGACTCCAACCCTGACGGCCGTCCTTGGTCTTGACCCTCCAGTAATAGTGACCGTCCGATAATCTCTCTGACTCGGTGAGAGTATACATGTTATCCACCCCCAGACCGTTCTTCTCGGCCTTGATATCGCCGAAGCTCTCATCGGAGGCCACCTGGACCAGATATTCTATCTGGTTCACGTCCGCCGCGGCACCCGTGAACGCCCAGTAGAGTTTCGGACGAACGTCCTTCAACCATTCACCCGATGTTGGTGAGGAGATCTGAGGTGTTGGAGGAGTGTTGCAGGATATCTCCAGTTCATCGATGCTGGGTGCTTCCTTGGAGGTGGTTGTCATCATAACGACCTTGTACCGCAGATCCTTGGAAGGGGGTTTCAATTCGATCCATTCCTCCAGCTTGACATCCTCCCAGCCCTTACCGCCATCGGATGAGAGGTAATAATCGATGCTCGTCTTCGTGGGTATTTTCGCCTGGGCATTGAACATCACCGAGGCTACGGGTTCATCTCCATCGTAGAAGGACTTCGAGAGAATGGTAACCTCATCATCCTCCACGAACTGGGACTTCATGCCTATTCTCACCAGCTTTGCATATTCGGTGGTGCCGGATTCCTTGTAGAGAAGGACGTACAGGTATCCCTCCGCATATGCGAGCCCACAGGGTGTGAAGCTCCCGGGAGGAGTATAGAAGTTCCTGAAGCCGTCACCGACTTCCTCTCCGTCCAGAGTGAATTGACGCAGGGATATGGCGCTGGAGCTTTCCATCACCCAGAGGTATTTTTCCCCGTCATAGGTAATGCCGCTCACACCGGTGAAACCGAGCTCAAATTCATTGAGAACGTCGTCCGGGTCGGCCCTGGATACCTTCTGAACCTTGTTGATCTTCCCCCAGTCCTCGGTGCCGTCCTCGTAGGTCAATCCCCGGTAGATGTAATTACCCACCATGGTGAGGGGATAACCATCCTTGCTGGATTCCCCCTCCCCGAAGGCCTTGTTTTCCTTAGCATTCTTGTCGTATCGGTACAGATCCTGACCATTGCCGGTCACGTCGCCCCCGACAGAATATACATAGTTCCCATCGTAGTATGCAACGCCGGTATTGTTCTCGTTGACCGTAGGAACCTCGTCCAGCTTCGATCCGTCGTCAAGATTGACACGATAGAGGGCCTTCGAACCCTGGATCGACAGGACAAGACATGGTATGGTCGGATCATACGTCATACCGTTGGGATGGAAGTGGTATGTATGGACGGGCTCGGTCATCCACGGGAACGATATCATTTCCTTGGAGGAGCTGTCCGGTGCGGGGGTTCCAAATAGGGTAGCCTCCCCGTCCACGATATTCGCATCGGTGTTCGCAGTATCGATATTCTCATGGTCGCTGAAGGTTTCGACGAAATCAGTGCTCCGGGTCTCATCAACAGATGTCCCCGTCCTGTGTACATCATATTCCTTCACTGGAAACGAAGTGTCATCACACGGAGACGATCCATCTTCAGAAAGTTGGAATAGAACCGGAACCGCGCAGATGGCTCCAACAATAACGAACAGGGATATTAGCCCGGGAACAACCCTTCTTGACCGAACCATTGGGACACCTTTGAACCGCATCTGTTCTTCAAATACTGATAGGAATTGGATCCTTGCCGATGAAGCGTCGGCAACGAATCGATAGTGATCTACAAGTTTTACTTCTACATCGATCCTGCCCATGACCATATTCGGGAGTGACATCCGCATTGGCCCTTCACGGAGGACCAACTCAGGAATTGAATTGATATAAAGTATGTATAGTTTTCTTCCTTTTGAGATACACCCGATAATCTGTATGGTTCGATCACAATGCCGTTGTAACATGAAAGGGGATATCGGATCAATCGGCCATTTTCTTACTATTCTTCCTTCTACGCGCCAGTTCATCCATCTTCATTCCGGATGCAGTGACCTCGATAACAACCCGATCATCCCTGTACATGCTGACCGGATTGACCTGTATATGATAACCCTTTCCCTTTATGAAGAGAGTATCTCTTTCTCTGTTCATCCTCTTCAGATCGCCTCCATCGAGGTCGACGCGTTGAAATGTCGGTTCCGGCTCCTCGATCCGATCTTTGTTGTTCCAGAATGGAATCCTTTCCTCGGCAGCATTCCTTTCCTGACCGAAAGAGGCCTCATCATCATCATCATGAACGTCCGTCACGTCCTCCACAGGCATGTTTCCGGATGGGCCGCTCGACTCATCCGGCACAGTATCAATCACATCCGCCTCCGTGACCTCGAAGACAGGTTCATCGTCATCCACTCGTTGATATGCACTCCCGTCCGTTCCTCCACCGACCTCGACATATTCCTCCACCTGCGCCGCCAGATACTTCTCATCGGCATAGAATCGATCCTTATACCTATCATCATCCCCGTATCCATCATATTCGGTCTCGCCGAAGTCCCGTTGATCAACGCCCTTACCACCACCTTCGTCCGGAACGGTTACCTTTTCCGGTGAAGGGGCCGAACCGTTCCTACGCTCAATGCCCTGCTCGGCATCGAGGGGCTCCACCTCCTCTATGTCCTCTTCCTGCACCTCCACCGACTCACAGTAGCCCAGCTTGTAATCGTAATAGGATCGGGACGTCGGATTGACCAGAACGTCCTTGGCAATGTTTACCAGCTTCATTCTTTTCTCGTATCTCTTTCTGGTGCGCTCGGGCCTTTCACGAACACGGTCGGGATGATATTTCTCTGCCTTCTTCCTGTAGGCGTGTTTGATCTCCAATGCCGTGGCGTCGGGAAGTATGCCCAGTATCTCGTAATGCGTGCGGGGTCTCATCCGCTTCTCTGTTCGTCCCATTCGTTCCACTTTCATCATTGTTGTACAAGCGAACCTGGCTCAACGATTTTGAATTGTCCACTCGTATCCTATCTCGGATGTGTTCCAAGGCAGGCGCTCCTCGTCGGGTTCATCATGGTCGTAGGGTTCCGATGGCAGGTTCAGCACCATTGCGCTCTCGTTTTCGAGTGATGTGAAACCGTGATATACCAAAGGAGGAACCTTTACTATGGCGGGAGAACGCTCTCCTATGAAGAGCTCATTCAATTCTCCCATACTTTTCGAATGTTCCCTGCTGTCGTAGAGGACCAGCTTTATATTGCCCTTCAAAGCACATATGTTGTCCTCCTGGTTCCTGTGCATGTGCCATGCCTTGACCACCGACGGAAATACGGTGGTTATATAGCACTGGCCGAACTCTGAAAAGAAATCATCGTCACTGCGCAGTATCTCCATAAGGTATCCTCGTTCATCCAGATTGACCCTTAACGATTTGACCTTGACTCCCTCGATCATATTATGCTGTCTCCCTTGAGGATCGTTATCCGTTTTCGTTCCGGGCCGGGGTCCGACCATATTGATATTTCATGTCGGCCCCATATTGGTAATATCAGGCCGCAAAATTGACAATTCATATCGGTTCTGCAAAGTGACATCGCCATGGGATGTCCACCTGATATTCGTCCTGTTCTCATGGGCATCATTATGAATATTTAAGTATCTTTTCTATAAATACCGGTCCCGTTAAATTGTAACGATTGGAGAAATTGAGATAAATTAATTAACTCCATCCGCCATCCCGTTGCCCAATGGTGATGATGTGAAGCGGGAGAAAGTCGAGAACATACTGGTAATGGGCCGCAGCGGCGCGGGCAAGCAGCCCAGAATAGACGTTCTGATGAGGGAGTTCGGCCTGGAGCAGCTTTCCACGGGCGATATATTTCGCCATTATATGAGATCCTTCAACGATTTCGGATATGCGGGGGATCTCGGCAAGTTCTGGGATGAGAAAGCAAGTTGGTTCATCAAGGACGAAAGGACGGAGGAGATGCTGGCGGAAAATGCTCCGGTAAGGCCCCAGAACATGAAGGAGCTCGTGCTGGGGATGAAGGCAAAATTCTTCGTGGACAACGGAAAGTATGTTCCCGACGAGATAACCAATGCTCTTTTCGAGGATTTCTTTTCCGGCTCCGGATTCCGCGGAAAGGTGCTGGACGGCTATCCCAGGACCGTGGGACAGGCGAAGTTCATGACGGAACTGTCGGCGGATAAGGGATTCTCCATCGATTTCGCGATCCTCGTCGACAATTCGGAGGAGGCCATCATCGACAGGCTCCTGGGAAGGCGGATATGTCCCGAGTGTAAAAAAGTATTTCACATGAAGTTCAAACCCCCCAGGGAAGGGCTCTACTGCACGAAATGCGGGACCGGGGTTATAATACGCTCAGACGATACGGAGGACCGGATACGTTCAAGGCTGGCGGAGTTCACCGAAAAGACCATGCCCGCGATACGCTATCTCGAGGGAAGGGGACTTCCCATCGTTATAGTACCGGGGCACCTCGAGGTTTTCACGCCGGAGAACGTCAGACTGAGCGTGATGAGCGAGGTGGAAAAGATACTGGATCGATGAAGCGGCACGAGCCTCACTTGAGAACGATGTTCGGACCGAACAGCTGCCAGACCGTTCTTACTTCGCAGTCCCTCCTGCGAAAATACCCCACAAGGAGCAGAATACACCTGGCCACGATATCGAAGGCCCCTTGACCGAAGAAGGGATCGGCGATCACCGCCTCGATCCTGATTATCACGGTATCGTTATCCCCGGGCCTCACCTCTGCGAAGAAATTGACCTTGTTGAACCTCTTGATCGGTACACCCGGGCCCTTTACGAGGAATGTTCCCCAGAAATCCCGTGGCAGATCGTCCTTCTTGAGCTGCTTCTGCCCGTAGGGAAGGCCCGCCCACAGCTTCCTGATGGCCTTCGCCGCTCCTTCCCTGGTCGTTCCCACTCTGAGCTTTCTGGAGCTCCCCGAGGTCATGGCATCCCCAATTGTCCCGGTTCTTATAAAGATTCCATCGAAATTTCATATCTCCTACACACGGATACGGACCCCCCATCCGATCGTTTCATGCGCTCTTAATCGTTAGCCTTGCTCTCTTCAGTAGGAGGGCCTGCGCCCACTGTGTTCCGGGGTATCCGCAGGGTAACGACCCGAGGATGTCCGCTTCGCTCTGCAGACCCCCGGGGGCTCTGCTACACCCTCGATTTCTTGCAGAAATCTACGGATACTGGCGTATCTATTTGATGCGCCGGAACAAAGTGGGTCCCGGAATATGATAGGCGTACGCCCTCGTTGGGTATGTAAGACAGTCAAAAAGTACTCCAGGACAACGCAGTCTTGCCCCCCACGAGTTCCGTTTTGCCCAAGCCACCCGTCAAGAATAATTCAGTGGGATCGGCCCCACGGTACCGCGATTCCGTCGAGGATTGTCAAGCTGAGAACTTCGAGTCCTTCGAAGTTTACACCGTTGACAATATATACATGATTATTATTCTTTCATCCGGTTGACCGTACATGATCCCCTGCTCATACCACCCCGATGAGCCTTCAGTGGCAACATGCGACAAGTGCGACAATCCCATCTGTGTTGTGTGCAAGAAGAGCGTTCAGGTGGGAGCCGGGTCGTCCCATCACGGCAGCTACAATTCCCCACTGATACGCACCTACTGCAGGGTCTGCGCTCCGAAGGCCAGCCGGGGCGGTGCCATCGCCCAGATCGTCTTCGGCCTCTTCTTCGCCATCTTCGCCATGGGTTTTCTCTCGGTCTCCATAAAGGGTGCCCCGTTGATCTTCAAGATAGTACCGGTGGGATTCATGATCATCGGTATCGTCGTGGTGATCTCCGGGATCAGGAGCATCATGAACAGCATTGGAAAGGAACAGGAAGAACTGAAGAGGATCCAGGAACTCAAATCCAAACCGATGGAGAAACCCCTGGAAAGACCGGAGGACGGCAAGAAGGAGGAAAAACCCTCCGTGGTCTTTCAGGTGGAGAAATACTTTGCAGGGGGGAGCATCGACGTCAAGGACAGCGTTATTCAGCGGTCCGTACTGGACGTTGGTGCAATGGAGGTCCCGTCCAAGGTGGAGGACGATCCGAAGAACCTCGAAGCATACACGGATGCCCTCAAGGGAGCCCTTTCCGACGGGATCATCTCGGACAGCGAGGAGAAGATACTCAGAGCTCTTAGAAAGCACTTCAACATCACCGAGGAGATGGCCGACAACATTCTCGAGGATGTTATAAAGGAGATGAGCAGAGTATCCTTCAGGAAAAAAGATACCGTCAACGTGTTCGAGGTGGAATGTCCGGGCTGTTCTTCCTCCTTCAAGGTGGAGGATACCGGGGAGGAGCACCTCATGATCAAATGCGCCAGCTGCGGCCTCGAAGGGGAACTCTGAATCCCTCCGAGAGCTCCATGGTCACCTCCGTGTTCTACCCGGGTTCTTTCCGGTATGCAATGTGAATATCGGTACGCCAAACGACGTCAAAGCCGTCCCCAGAACCATTCCGCCGCAAAGCATGAATACACGGAGAAACATTAATAAACCGTCGTTTCATTCGGAGGGAAACGTCTCGATTATTATCAATTCGCTGGAACTGGTGTATCCAATGAGAATAAGGTATTCTACCCTCTTATTTTTGGTTATCGTCGCCCTCCTGTTGGTCGTTCCCACGTACCGGGCTGCCGATGTCACAGCGAATGACGTTTCCATCTCCGGTCTAAAGCTCGTTCAGGAAAAGGTGGAACTGAAAATTGAAAGCGGGGTGGTAAAGAGCCATATCAATTCCCTGGCAAACCTCGAGCTCCGCATCGATATCGAGAACCCCGGAAGATCGAACATCACCCTTTTCGTGGATAAGGGAACGGAGAAGAACGAAAGCCTGTGGGAAAACGTCGCCAGACGGGAACAGGGGGCATCGGGCGCCGGGGACAACGTGACGCTCACGCTTCTACTGAACGATACGAACATCAAGCGGATCCGAATACGGGTGGCAATGAACGCCTCCGAGTACGAGCCCTTCTCGGACTCGAACCAGGATAATAACGAGATCGTCCTGAAAATAAGGAGCATATCGGAAGGAGAGGAGGAGGAGACGAAGGAATTCGAATGGTATCACGCGCTTATCGCCCTCATTCCCCTGGTCATAGTGTTCATGGGAATACTCATATTCAAATTATCCTCCCGCTACGTGGCCCCCGCAGCACTCGCAGTAACAGTCATACTGGCCCTCATATGGTTCAGGAGCGAACTCGGACTGGGAGCCGCTTTCGAAAAGATGCTCGCCACCATAGGCTACAGCGCTCTCTGGGGCGGCCTCGATTACGTTTATGCCATCTTCGGTGCCTTCTTCTTCCTGAAGATGCTAGAGAAGGTAGGGGCTATGGACCAGCTGAAGAACGATTTCAAGTCCATCTCCTCGGATAAACAACATCAGGTACTGCTCATTGGCTTCTGTTTCGCACTTATTCTGGCCACCGTTGCCCCGGCCGGTTCCAATTTCGTCATTGCCGCCATAATGCTCGTCTCCCTGGGATTCAACAGGATAGGGGTTGGAGTTCTATGTCTGTTCGGCAATTCCATATCCTCGGTATTCGGCCTACTGGGTGTAAGCATTATCGCTTTAAAGGAGGTGACAGGGCTCGGTCTTCTACCCCTCTCGGGGTGGATCGGGATCTACATGATCGCCCTGTGCATGGTCGCGCCCCTCATAATGAACATCGTATATACGGAGCAAGGGCCCATTGCCGACCTCAAGGACCCCGACCTCAGGGAAGACGTATTCCTGCTGATGGGCATGGGAATGGTCTTCGGGGTGATCCAGGCCCTGGTGGCATATCTTGCCGGACCGGAGCTGCCCACGATCATCGCCGGCGGCGCCACGCTCCTATTCATAATCGCCTATGAGAAATTCATCGTAAAACGTGGAAAGAAAGCGATGGATGAAGTTGATAGCACACACACCAACCGAGGCCTGCTGGCAAGGCCGTATTTTTACGCACTCGGATTCATGATAATCCTCCTACTCGTGACTCGGCTCGTTACCCCTGTCAGGGAATTCCTGACCGCGGATTACCTCACATGGGAAGTGGCATTCACATCCATCTCCTCCACCAAGGTCATGAAGTTCAGTTACTTCTACTCACCGGGAACGATACTGCTGGTCTCCACTCTGTCCGTCCCGTTTTTCGTCAAGCTTTCCTCCAAATATTTCTCCGATGACAGTCTTGACGCCGGTTTCATAGAAGACCTTGGTTCGGACGAGATCGACAGCCTCGAGGAGTTGAGGGAAAGGACCGAGAAACAGGACCGAGAAAAGGCCGGGAAGAAGAGGACTCAGAAGAAGGTTTCCACAAAATTGACCGAGGAGATGAGGGAAACGGTCAAGAGGATGAAGGAAGCCGATGAGGACGAAACCGAATCGGTGGACAAGGGATCGAGGAAGACCGGAAAGGGAAAGAAGAAAAAGGCAAGACCTAAGGGCGGGAACGAGGAAGATGACTCCACGCTCATCGAGGGGCCGGAAAAGAAGCGGACGAGGGGAAGCAAGAAGGCCGCAATCAAGAGATCATCCAGGAAACAGAAGGATAAGGAATATCGGGATTCGGAGCAGGAAGAGAGGAAAGCAGACAAACCGGAAGAAGATGACGAGGGGAAGGAGGAGAGCAGGGGAAAGGAACAGAAAAAGAAGAAAAAACGGAGAAGCACGGGGGATTCGATGAGAAAGAAGGAGGGGGAGAGGAAGACCGGTGCCCGGAGACGAAAAAAATCACGAAGAGAGCTAATCAACGACGGTGGCGATTTCGAGGTGGTCTTCGAGGACGATGACGATGATGAGGTGTACGACGATGAGGAGTACGAGGTTTTCTTCGATGAAGACGGTGATGACGATGACGATTATGAGGACGGGGAGGGCATTCTGATAGATTTCGAGGATGATGACGAAACGGACGGGAGCCCAGAGGATGACACGTCATACATTACTATAGGTGAACTCGCCGAGTCCATGAATTCGAGCAGGATGCTCCTGAGTTCGCTCAAAAAGACGGTGAAGGACGTGGTACCCATATTGTTCGCCATCGTATCCTTCGTGGCCCTGGCCAATATCATGCGCTATTTCGATATGACCTATTCCATCGCCACGTCCATCGTGGATATGGTCGGCGGCGCTTACGTGTTCTTCATTCCAACCATCGGGATGAGCGGTTCCGCATTGACGGGGTCCACGACCACGTCCAATGTCCTATTCGGAGGACTTCATATGGCCGCCGCCGACACCCTTGGTCTATCACCGGTGAAAACAGCGGCAGCTCAGGTCCTGGGCTCCAGTGCCGGGGAGATGATCTCACCCATGAATGCCGTGGTCATCGCAACGGCTATAGGAATGAAGAACAAGGAATCCGTACTCATCAAGAGGCTGATACCGACTTTCTTCTTCTGGTTGATCCTCTGCACGGTCATCTCATTTATATTCATATCCTTAGGATAAAGCCCCCGGAGAACAGTTACGTTTGCGCGACGCCTTATTGAAATTATCCATGGGGATAATCGCATATACAAACAATTATATAAAAAATCCATAATGGGTATAGACCCTAGGGTGTGCTTTCCTCAACGAACTCTAATTAATGCTGATTCATGTGAAATGGACAATATTCGGCCCACGGCGTAATCCCGCGCCCGGGAGAGAGCATCATCTGCGTGAACAGCATCCGGCCATGGGGGTATCAGATGACAAAAGCGGAGAATACGAAAAGAGGCGCCAATGTTGCCGAAGAACTGCTTGTATTGGGCGAAGAACTGTAC
Source organism: uncultured archaeon (assembly GCA_964423515.1). GTDB lineage: Archaea > Thermoplasmatota > Penumbrarchaeia > JASLWR01 > JASLWR01 > CAYRFL01. The sequence goes on along the minus strand of CAYRFL010000033.1, from coordinate 10,246 downwards.
AGCGAATTGATTGACCTTTCCATCGAAGCCGAGGACGTCAAGAAGCTGCTCACGGATGCACGAACCGCCCTTTCCGACGGCAATGTCGCCACAGCCACGGTGAAAGCAACGGATGCCTGTACGCTGGCCGAACAGAGGAAGAGCGAAGGTATAATACAGATAGTGGGGAAAAAGGTGGCGGACATCAAGGATTTTCTTGGTATGAAGACTCCCGACACAGGTCTCAGGGAAGTCCGGGAATACCTTGCCAGGGGGGAGGATGCCCTGATACTGGGTCACTACGAGGAAGCCAACAGATATCTCGACAACGCTCTCCTGGAGATAGGCGAGATACGGACCCAGTGGGATTCAAAGAAGGTTTCCGAGATCATTGGAAAAGCGGAGATATCCCTCTTGGAAGGAGATATCCCGGACCCGGACGGAAAGCTCATAATGATGCTCGACGAGAGTAAGAAATACCTTCTCGAAGGCGATCTGCAGAACGCGCAGGAACAGGCCCTCTCGGTTGTGCACATCTTCTCAGAGGAGAACAAGAACAATGAGCTCGAGATCCTCCGAAACGAACTGGTCTCCATAGATACCGATATTACCCAGCTGGAGAAACTCGATGCCGAGGTCAACGCTCTGAAGAGACGATACAACGATGCGGTGGATGCACTGGAGGAAGAAGACTTCGATAGAACACGGGCCATTATTACGAACTGCTACCAGATCAGCGGTCGATTGAAGGATCGGGTACAGATAAAGGCAGCCCAGGAAAGACTGGCAAAGGCAAAATACGTGGTGGACCAGGTGGGAGAGATCGAACTGGACACGGACCCGATAAAGACACTCCTAGAGGAATCAAAGAGCCTCTTTCGGGATAAAAGATATAACGAATCCATCGAAGCCTCTGACAGGATAATTGCAGACGCGCTGGGTCTGAGAGATGACTATTATCTGAAAAGGGTAACCGGAAAGATGGAAGAGCTCAAGGAGACCATCGCCCAGCTGGAGGATAACGGGCTGGTCCTTGACGATCATAAACATACACTGGAGATCGTGGCGGAGAACATAGGGAAGAAGAAATATTTCGAATGCGAGAACCTCCTGGAGAACGTTGCCCTGGAACTGCTCAAAGAGAAGAACGACATGAGGATCAAGAAGGCCAGCAACGATATTGCCACGATACAGGCGGACATCAAAAAGCTCCAGACACTTGGTCTGGCCGCGGAACATGTGGAGGAATTAATGAACAGGGCCCAGTCTGCCTTCAACGAATACAAGTATCACGAGATCGGGGATCTCGCCGACGAGGCAAGGGAATTGACGACCAAGAAGATCACCAAGTACAGGATAGACGAGGGGCAAAAGGAATATGACGAACTGGAGAAATGGATGCTGGACCTGTCCAAGCAGGACGTGGAGGTATCGGGTGCATGGGTCATGTTCAACGAAGGCAGGGAATACCTCTCAAATGGAAATTACAAGGAGGCGAACCGGATCCAGAGGCGGGTCCGGGAAATTCTGGACGGCATATGGGAGAAGGATATCAAGGGCAAGATGGAGGAATTGAAGGCAAGGACGAAGGATATCAAGGACGAGCTGAAGGAGAGCGGCCTTCGGGCCCTCAAGGCGGAGAAGCTTCTGAGAATGGCCGAGCTCAAGGTACAGGCCAAGGCGATGGATGAAGGATTCAAGCTGGTGCGTCAAGCCTATGAATCCGCACAGGAGACGAAACACGATTTCCTCCGAAAGAAATATCTCGATCTGCTTCTGGACTATCATTCCAAGCTGAAGGCTCTCACGAGGGCCGGACTCGACGTGAGCGGGATAACGGAAGAACTGAACAGGGCAAAGGAGAAGGTGGAGACCAAAGATTTTAAGGAAATGGACGAGCTATTGGAAGTGATACTGAATTCCATAACCCAGAAAAAGGGCGAGTATCTGAGAGGCCTGTCCCAGAAAAGGATAGCCGAGCTCAATGACCTCATCGAGGAATATGGAAAGGCTGACATCGACCTGAAGGACATACGTAAACTGGCCGGGGAAGCACAATCATCGCATGAGAGCGGTGATTTCGATACCTCCAGGGAGTTGGTGGAGGAGGCCCGGGAGAAGGCAGGAGTCCGGTTCAAGGAGGTTCGAACCCTGGTTCTGAAAAAAGAGGTGGAGGACCTATCGGAGAAAACGGAAATCTGGAGGGGAGCATCACTGGACGTAACCACACTGGAAGTCCTCCTCGAGGATGCGAGAAACGACCTCGAGATCGATGATATGGAGAAAGCCGTCGTCGATATGGAAAGGGCCAGGAACGTGGCCGAAGAACTGGAATCATCCTATCGGCAGGAAGAGGTACTGGATACCATCTCGGAGATGAAGGCTGCCTTCAGAGAGCTTATGGAAATGGGTATCGAGATCACCGTGTTCCAGAAGCAGATGGAGGCCATCAAGGCTCATTTTGCCGAAATGGAATACGCAGAAGCATACGAGATGGCAATCGGTCTGAAGGATGGCGTCAGGACCAGGAAGCGATATGCGGCCCTTCACTCCAAGAAACAGGCCCTCCTTGCGCGATTCGTGGAACTGGAGAACGAAGGGCTGGACATGAGGAAGGAGGGAGAGAGGTTCTCCTATGTCGACACTCTTCTTGGCAAGGAGGAATTCGACTCCGCGGAGGTCATCATGGACAAGATGGACGTGGAGATGGAGAAGAAGTCCAGGGATTTCAAGAGGGACTATTACAACAGCGAGCTGGGTGAATACGATAAGCTGCTGGCAGAATTCGTAAGGAAGGGGATCGAGACCGCATCACTCGTCTCATTTCGGAACAATGCCGAGACACACATGGAGAAGGAGGAATACGAGGTGGCCGCCAACTTCCTCAAGATAGGTTGGAAGGAGGCGGAGGCGGCCAGGGACTTCTACATGTCCAACAAGCTCCTGGGTCAACTCTACGAGCTCGAAGATGCAGTGTTCGAGCTGGCCAACAGGGGAGCGGATTTCAAGAGCCTGGACGGAGAGCTCGTAACGATCAAGAAGATGATATCCGGAAGCGCATTCGAGGAGGCCAGGGTAAAGATCGAGGAGGTCAGGAACAGCATCAGGGAGATAGAGATCGAGTTCTTCAGGGGGCAGTACAGGGAAGTGCTGGTGGAGATGGAACGTCACAGATTGGAGCTTGAGGAGATGGGAATGGACACCTCCGAGATGAGGGAACTGATGGATCTGGTGGAAGAACGGATTGCAGAGGCGAAGTTCGATGAGGCAGAGAAGGCCTTCGAGAACCTGAGGAAGAAGAGAGACGCCCTCGAACTTGGAAGCAGGGTGGAAAGTTCGAGGCAGCTTCTTGAGGATGTTGACAGGGAGATAGACCGCCTTCGTGAGAAGGGGATCGACGTGGACCTCATGAAGGATCTCTACAAGGATGCGCAATCCCTTCTCGATCGGAACAATTTCAGCGAGGTCGAAGCCTATTCCAGGCTCGCCCTCAAGGAGGGGAGAATGAGGGAGAGGGAACATGACATGCGGGTGGCCAAGGAGCGTCTGTACAGGACCAGGAACGTGATAGAGTTCATCAGCAGGGACTCGGAGGGAACTCTGGATATCTCCGAGCTGCACCCACGCCTGAAAGAGCTTCGGGAACGCATCGAATCGGAGGTCACTGCCGAGGTTCTCCAGGACATATCCCAGCTCGAGGACGAAGTGCGTGAGATGAGTCACGATTACATGCAGAACAAGGCATTGGCCACAAAAAAGCTGCTGGAGGACATGATAGGGCAGATAGATGAGATGGGGGGCGTTTCCTCACCTCTTTACACGTACGTGCAGAAGGGGGATAAACTCCTCGATAAGGAGCATTTTGGACCCAGCATAGAGTGGTACCAGAAGGGGATCGAGAAGGCTGCAATGGAGAAGAAGAGGCGGGAGATCAAGAGGTCCATAGAATCACTTCAGGAACGGATACACGAAGCAAAGGAGATCGGGGTGGACGTACGTACAGGACAGGACCTTCTGGAGGAAGGCAGAAAGGCATTCAAGAAGGACGAACTGGACGACAGCTGGGAACTCCTGGAGAAGGCGAAACGGAAGATAGAGAAGGCACGGCTCAATTTCCAGGAGGCAAAGGTCAAGAACCTCCTCATCACCAGCAATGTCATATTCGAGGAACTCATCAAGATGGAGGTTCCAAGAGAGAAACTGGAGACCGAGAAAAAGATACTCGACGACATCAGGCATCTTCTGAAGATTGGCGATCTGGACAATGCCGAGAAGAACGCGAAGAAGGTGAAGGAACTCCTTATCAAGTCGAAAAGCATCTATAATATAAAGAGGGTCAAACAAGAGCTCGCGAGAACGCTCGATCTGTGTGCCACAATGGAAGAGCAGGGGGTGGAGATATCCTCATCCATGCAGATACTGAACGAGACCAGCGTGTTCCTGGGCGACCTGACCTCCCTCTGTGATGAGGATTACCGGTCGATCATGGATGATATCAGCCATGCAATAAAATCCGCCAGAGAGCAGGAAAGAATGTTTAAGATACACCTCCTCGAGAACAACCTGGAGAGAACCGAGGCCCTGATGATCAAATATGATCTGGAGGGGGTGGATACGCGGGAGCCCAGAGCCCTTCTGGAAGATGTCAAGAGGCTTCAGGAGGAGGGGAGGATCGAAAAGGGCCTTGAAAAGGTGGAGGAGTGTGTCGGCCTTCTCGATGAGATACGCTCCGGATTCTTCAAGGAAAGCGCGGACGGCTTTCTCTACACGGCAGAGCTACTGATGGAGGACATCAGAAAATTGGGTACGAATGTCAAACACCTCGAATCCATGTTCGAAGAGGCGAAGGAGGGTTATTCGAAGAGAGAGTACCGGAAGAGCGCCCATAAATTGAAATCGGTGATCAGCGCATGCGACGAGATAACTGCCATCGGAAAGGTCCAGCAAAAGCTAAATAGACTGATGGAGGCGGTATATAATTCCCCCATAGAGAGCGAACCCTTCGAGGAGGACCTCAAGAAGGTAGGGGACCTTCTCGCCAAGGGTGAAGCCGAAAACGCGGAAGTATTATATGCCGGATTGGCCCAGAGATTCCGGGAGAGGATGAACAATCACGAATATTCGGAGATGAGAAAGACCATTTCCCAAAGGGAGCTCGAGGTGAGAGAGCTCGGTTCGGACGGCATCGTACAGGTCAGGGCATTGACCCTAATTGAGCACAGCAAGAAGTACCTCGAAGAGGGCGAACTGGACAATGCCAGGGAGATATCCGAAAATGCCGTGGAAATCGCCAGTAGAACCAGGATCGACCGGATGGAGAAGATACATGACGCAGTCCTGTCCCTTGAGGATAAATTGATCGAGATCGCGGAAATGAAAGGTGAGAGAAAGGAACTCCTGACCGAATTGAACCGGATCGTTGACGAGACCCGTTCCCAGGAAACCCACGATCTTACGGGTAGCATAATCGGTCTGAGCGCCTTTCTTGGTACCCTGGAAGGGGGGGAGATAAAAGCGGCACTCAGAGCCCGGATCACGGAGATAAAGGGGATCACCTCAGAACTCGTCCCCTATCTGTCCGAGGAGAACATCGATGCCATTTCAGATAAACTGGACGATGTCAACATTCCCGGACCCAGCGTTCCCATCTCGGAAGGTGGTCCGTTCCAGAATAGGCTGGATGAGATATGGGAAGTGCTGCTCGATAAAGCGGAGGACGCTCTATCCGGCATACTGGTCGAGATCGACGATATCGTGGAGAAGCACGGCGGAGAGGAAGGCATTCTGTCCGAGGACACGCCGGGGATATCCACGTACAACATATTCCTTCGCGAGATACGGGCGACCGGGGAGGAGGAAGTGGTCAGGAGACTGCGGTTGGCCACGCTCATGAGGGAAGAGATCGAGGGGATGCGGCATCACATCATGAGAGAGGGGCTGGGCTCACAGATGGAGGATCTGAGGGAGATAGTCATCAAGATGGAGACAGAAGATTTCTCGCCGTCCAGTGCGAAACACTGGCTGGGAGAATCGAAGAACGCCCTGGAGGAAGGAGATTTCGAGGAGAGCGAAAAATGCCTCAAACGGGCCACCGAGGGAGCGGAGAACGCGCGGAAGAGATTCGAGCAGGAAAAGGCGAGCAGAAAGATATCCGAAGCCATAAAGGACATGAAGGGGAGGGGCCTGAAGTTCTCCGAGGCCAAGGAGGTACAGCTGTGGCTCAAGAAGGCGCAGGAAGCTGAGAGGAGCAGGAACTTTCATCTTGTGGAGGACGCGTGCCGCAGGGCCCTGAAGGCAGCCGACGAGCATCTCCATGATAGGAAAACAAAGAAGATATGGGATAATGTCGAAAGGATCGAAAAGGCGATCAGATCCGAGAAACGGGAGATAGATACGGATTCACATCTTGAGAAGCTGTCCATCGCCAAATCGTACCTCGAAAGGGGAATGCTGGACCTGGCAAAGGGAATCTCAAAGAGTGCCGACAGGGACATGCACGATAACTACTGGCTGGCCATGTTACATAAGGTCGTATCCAGATACGAAGATATCGGAAACCTTGCCAAGGAGGCAGAGGAAAAGGGGATCGATACCTCGGAGGTCGATGCCCTGACCGAGGAAAGCAGGAAACTGTTCCTCCGGGACGCCCAGGCCCTGGCAATGGAGAAGGCGGAAGAGGCCTTTTCCATGGCGACCGAACTCAAACTCAAGAACCAGATCAGAGTTTATCAGAACGAGGTCAACGAGTGGAGAGCGGAGACGGATGACCTGGAACGGAAGGGAGGAGATGTGGAGGAGGTCAGGGAGCACCTCGACGAGCTTCTGGAGATGCTTAAGAAGAAGGACCTGGAGGCGGCAGAAGAGGTCAAGGGGGAGGTCCGGAAATCCATTAGTGAGGCAAAGAAGAACCTGTTCCGGGCGGACATCAGGGGGACCCTTGATAAATGCAACGAAATACTGGGTGAGGTTTCCTCCATGAAGGGGGATGCAGACCTGGCCAAGGCGAGCATACAGAAGGCCATGGATTATCTATCGGGAGAACTGCTGGAAAGCGCGAACGAGGTATCCCAGAACTGTCTCAATGGACTGATGGAGCAGAGGAACGAACTTCTCAAGGAGCGAGCGAGCACGGTGTTGTATGCTGCCGGTGAGATAGTGAGGGACACGGATAATGAAAATGCGGCCGACTACTATTTGAAGGCCCAGAAGGCGTTCAAGCTGGAGCGATACAAGGAAGCCCTGTCCATGGCCAGAGAGAGCATGAAATTGATGTGAGCAGGTGATGAGATCCGTTCACGGATAGTCGAACATATGATGATAGATGATCGAAAACGTTCTCCTTATGCCTCCGGAGCCTCGATCTGAAGATGGATTCGCATCAGGGAGGGAGGCTAAAAGGGTTTATTCTATTTGCTTGGAACATGTAACAATATGGGGTCAAATCAGATCCCGCAACAAAGGTGAGATATTGTTGAAGAAACCGCGGGGAACCAGGGACTTCCCCCCAGATGAAATGGAGCGGAGAAGGGAACTTCTGGAAGAACTCAGAAGCACCGCAGAAAGCTACGGCTATCGGGAGATCGGCCTTCCCACGTTCGAGCATATGGAACTGTTCACGCTGAAATCCGGCGAAGGAATAAAGGAACAGATATATTTCTTCAGGGACAAGAGCGGCCGCGAACTGGCATTGAGACCCGAGATGACCGCCTCGGCCATGAGGGTGTACGTTAGTAAATTTCAGAATCTGCCGAAGCCCCTGAAGATCTATTATTACGGCAACTGCTTCAGATACGAACGGCCCCAGAAGGGCAGGTTCCGTGAGTTCTGGCAGTTCGGTGTCGAGTTCATTGGCAGCTCCCGTGCCTTCGCCCTTGCCGAACTGGTGGTGCTGGCAAGGGACATGATGATGCGGGCGGGTCTTCGGGAGTTCGACCTACGCATAGGTTATCTCGACATTCTCAATACCATCCTCGGATCGGTCTCCATGCCTGAGAACGCCCGCTCTACGACCATGGTCCTCATCGACAAGAATAACCAGCAGGGTCTGGAGGACCTACTCTACGAGAACGATTGCGATCCCAGGACGGTTTCCGATATCCTTCACCTGCTGGACGATGGAAGTGTGGAGGAAAAGCTCCGGATGATCCGTGACATGACCGACCGATACCCCGGTCTCCATGAGAAGGCGGACAGGTTCCAGGAGTTTATAGATTCCATGAAAATCCTCGGGGATAATGGATTCTCGGTGGACCTCAGCATCGTTCGCGGCCTCGATTACTACACGGGGATGGTGTTCGAGATACACGTAGACGGCCTCGGGGCGGAGAGCCAGGTCTGCGGAGGAGGCGAGTACTCCCTGGTACCTCTGTTCGGGGGAAGGGAAGTGTCAACCGGCGGCTTCGCCGTGGGTTTCGACAGGGTATTACTCGCCCTTGAGAGCGAGGGATACGACTTCGGAAAATGGCGCCTGGACGTTTATCTGGTTCCGATCAGTTCAGACGAGATCCCCTTTTGCGCAGGGATCGCCGCCCTCCTGAGGGAGGCGGGTTTCAGGGTGGATATGGAAACCAGGGGGCGGAATCTGGGAAAGACCATGAAATATGTCAATTCCATCGGAGCACGTTTCGCCGGCATAATCGGGGAAACCGAGGTCAAGGAACAGTGCCTGACCCTCAAGGATATGGAGACCGGAAAGCAGGAGATCGTGCGGACGGACGAGGTCGTGGAGCGATTGAGATCACGTTGACGGAAAAACACGGTACTGTCAGAAAAAATAGGGATACAATATTCAGCAGAATCGGTCCCTCCAGGCTCTCATTTCATTCCGTTGACCCCAGTGGGCTCAACTGAGCCCTCAAAAACCTGTCGGTTTCCTACGGGCTGCAAGATTCTGCAAACATTGTCAAGCTGAAAACCTCGACTACTGTCGATACCTTTCGAGTAACGTCTCGAAAGGACCAAATGTGTCGCAGACACATCAGGGTTTTCACCATTGACAATATGTAAACTTGTGAAAACATTTATATGTTAAGCTGTGCTTTTTGGCTCCGCGAGACAGTCAATAATCGTATGGATTTCTACTTATCCAGAAGAGGTAATTTTCATGGCGGAACATGCTTTTGAGAAGATCAAGACCGGTGGACTTTTTTCCTCACGTATCAAGGTCATATACGAGACGAAGCTCGTTCGGATGCTTCCGGGAGGAGAGGTCAATTCCACCGTGATATATACCGAAGACGCGTCCAAGAGGCTGGGTCATTGTGAGTTCGCACACCAGGGACGCGAGGGCAAGATCAACAGCTTCACCATAGATGACTGGTCCATCGACGGTTTCGCATACGGCCTGCTTCGCCAGGTGATCTCCATTCTCAAGAAGAAGGGTGTAAAGAAGATAGATGTGGAGATATACGACAGGGACAATACGACCCAGAAGAAGCTCGCCACCTTCAAGAAGTGTCGGTTCAAGATGAGCATGGGTGGGGCTTTCGGCGGCTACAACCGCTACATATTCAAGAAGAACATATGAGGATGCGATATACTTGATGCCTGGTATGGGCCGCGGTATGAACCCGCGCAAGATGAAGATGATGATGAAGCGCATGGGAATGGAGATGGAGGAACTCGATAACATCGAGGAGATCATCATCAGGACCCCGGACAAGGAATATTACTTCGACGATGCTTCCGTTACCATCATGACCACCCACGGGCAGAAGACTTTTCAGGTCATCGGGGAGCCGAAGGTGACCCAGAGGGGCGGGGCCCCGGCGGTTCCGGAGGAGGATATTCTCATCGTCATGGAGCAGACCGGGGTGGACCATGATACCGCCCGGAAGGCCCTCGAGGAGAACGACGGGAACCCGGCCGAGGCCATCATATCGCTCATGGGATAGGAACCGATCTCACCCCTTCGTTACATTCTCGTCGATATGGCATCCTTTCCATGTGAGCCGGCATTCTTCTTTCCGCGTAAATTATCAAATTAATCTAATATAGGGCGAGCCCATTGTTCGACATAATCCGATCTATCGGAGGCTCTTTCATACTCCGATCGACCCGATTACACGGAAATCAATGGAGCGTTGTAACATGCCGGAAAACCTTCGCGACAGATTGAGAATCCATTCCTCCAGGCTGGAAAGCATTAACGAATACCTGCTGGACCCCACCAATCCGCTCATTAACTCCCTTCTGGAGGTGGTGGAAAAGTACGGAGGGGTGGAGGAGATAAACAGGAAGGCCGCGGAGAACGGAAAGATAGAGAACC
>CAYRFL010000032.1:0-39866 GCA_964423515.1 uncultured archaeon | reverse complement strand
AGAACTCGCAGATCATCGAGAAGGAGATACAGTAGGTCGATGGAAAGGGGCACTGCCCCTTTCTTTTTTTTCTTTTTTTCTTTTGAGCCAAAAATCATTTTGCGAACGTTATTTTGTTTCTCCCTGATCTAAACGGGTCAGACGAAGGCTTCCACGAACAGAAGTACCTGGAACAGGACCACCCCCAATCGGGTCCCAGTCCTGATGTTGAGTTCGAAGGAATGCCATATCCGGTCCTCCCCGCCCCTTCCGAGAGCTCGCCAGACGTTGAACCACGTGGCATAGAGTATGAGAATAAAGAGGCTTGCCCCCACTATATAGGCGGTCCCGAAGACCCTGGGGAATCCGAACAGGCCGAGATACGGTATGGGATAAACGGGTATGAAGAGGGTGTAAAAGAGAAGCACGAGGTACATGGACATCTCCCTCCCCTGTCTGACCGGCGTGGTCCTGAATCCGGCGCGCCTATCGCCGTGAATGTCCCCTATGCAGACCATGATCTCCCTCCCGATCTCCATCAGGAATATGGACAGGGCCAGGGGCAGCATCATTTTCAGGTCGTAGGCGTGATAGGGCCGCAGCGCCCAGGCGCCCCACAGGGGTATCGACGCCACGCCGAAGGCCACTATGACGTGGCCCCAGATGCCGTGGTATTTTCCCCGGGAGTTGTAGAATATGCCTGCGATCACTATGACCGCGGTAAGCAGCCCGCACGGCAGGTTCAGTCCCAGGGGAGTGAGGGACGTACTGTTGTCTCCAGGACCAGCCAGGGTGGTTGTGAATCCGATAATGACGGAGCCGCCCATGAGGATGATGCCGATCCATTTGGCTGTCTTTGGAGCTATGAGACCCCCGGGTATGGGCTTCTGGGGCCTGTTGACGCGATCGGATTCGAGGTCGGTATAATCGTTGTGGACCATGAGGCCGGCTGCCAGGAGGGCCGCCCCGGCCAATGTGAGCACGAACATACCGGCGGAAAGCTCGAAGTTCTCATTCACATCGATGTCCGCAACGGTCACGTTCAGGGCACCCACGCTTGCGCCGAATACTGATATGAACACGATAAGGGGTCGAATAATACGTATCCAGGCGAAGAGCCTGCTGCGCATCATCCTGCTCCCCTCGTCCACGGAGAAACCGCCAACGGAGCGCTTCATGGCACGGGTATCTCTTTCGCCATATAAATAAACACCTAAATGCCGGGGATCGGTTTTCTTGGAGGCCACCAAAAGCGCTTCATTCTCCGTCCGGACTTCCGAATCCCTTCTTGACCTTCACCGCGATGCCTCTTTGGAAATCGAGCATCTCCTTTCGGTTGAGAAGGGCGGTCCCCCAGGCCAGGAGATCGTCCTCCTCGCCCACCACCAACACCTCGTCCCCCGGTCGTATGTGCGGGCAGCAGTCGATGACGAACCTGGAGAAGGCGCTCTTACCTTCCCGAATGAACGGTTCGGCCTCCCGGGAGACGATGACGCGGTAATCCGGGAGCGGGATGATGCCGTGAAGCAACCTGGCCCCGGTTATCGTGAGTATCGCCCGCCCGGTCTCGGCATTGAAGGAGAGTACGTGTTCGCCCGAATCATATACGTTCCTAATTCGCCGGGTCTTTCTGCTCTTCCGAAACGTGATCTCGCTACAGATATCGGCGAACCTCTCGCCGGAACCCCTGCCGAACTGCATATCGAGGGTCGCGATCACCCTTCCTACGTCGAGCTCATGATCCCGCTCATCCCTGTCCGCCTTCGATGCGTTAGCCCCTTCCGTCAATCCATCGAGTGATCTCATTCCGTCATATATGATCGTTCCCGCGGGCAGACGTTCCTCTGCATGCTCACACTCGATACGGGGGTAGAGGGACTGGGCGAAGGGGTACATCACGTCCAGCTCCAGCGGCACGATCCCGAAGGGAGTGGAAAAGGCGATATCGACATCCGCCATCTCCTTTAGTTTCCGTATCAGACTTCCCTGGGCGAAATGATAGGGTTTTTCTCCATCAGGCAGAACGACCCGGGAGCGATCTTCCCTCGGGGGATATCTCTCCCGCAGCCTCTGGCGATGGCGGGTTACCTCGGGACGCCTAAGCCCTTCCGGGCTTGCCATCATCAGCCTTTTCTTCGCCACCTTCTCGAACCGCTCCAGGAAGGCGCCATGATGGTACATTCTTCGAAGGGCATCGAAGAGGCTCGGATGGGCCTGGGCCCGCTCCTCCACGAGCTCCCAGAGAGTTCCCGCCGAAATGGCCGCCCTCACGCGCCGCAGCTCCGCGAAGGATGCATGGAGATTGTGCTCGGCAAGCTTTCTGATCGTATCCTTCCTCTCCATCTTGAGTAGTTCGCTCGGCTCGTATCTGGAGCAGACAGGACAGGGGCAGGGAAGGTATTCCATCTCCCTCAGCTTTCCGGTCCCGTGGGGGAACATCATTCGCAATCCCTGGGCGTATTTCGCATAGGAGGAGGAATCGAAGAGGTCGCATCCAAGGGCCGAGGCCATGGCGAAGATCATGGGATGCCCGGCTCCAAACAGGTGAACCGGCCTCCCGATGTTCAGTCCCCTCTTTGCGGCGACGATGATGTCAACCACGTCCCGGTAGCGATAGCTTTCGAGTAGGGGAACGACGCCGCCTATGGGGAACAGGTCGCCTTGGAGTTCGGACAATTCCTCCGCGCATCTCTCGCGCAGATCGGGGAATACGGAGCCCTGAACGGTGGTGGCAAGGGCCATATCCCCCTTGACGGAGCAGGCGTCACGGGCCCTATCCACCGTCCTTTTGACATCCAGCGAAGCCTGTTCATGGGTTCTTTCGGGTACGGAGAACACGTCCAGTATCGTGCCCACGTCGACACCTATGTCCCTCTGGAACTCCACTATCTCCAGAGGTTCCACGTCCACGTCCCCGTGGACATAGGACTGGAACGTGCCCGAGTCGGTCATGATGGGGCCGTCGAAATCCAGAAGGTGATGCACGCCCTTCTCCAGTGCCGCCTCTCTCAGCCGGGGCGTCTTTCTGATTATATATGAATTCGTAATGACCATACGAGCTCCGAACTTCTCCTTCATGGTCCGGGGTGGTATGAGGTCGATGTTCGGATTTATCACGGGGAGAAGAGTTGGCGTGACCACCCGTCCGTGAGCCGTGTCGATATGGCAGATCCTGCCCAGAATGTCGCGTTTCTTCATTTCGAATTGAAGTCCGTTCATACCCGTCCTCCGCCTTTGGGCTCCGATGGTCCGGGAGGCAATAGGGGTTCGTAGAGCACCGAATGCACGTAGGCGGTGAACCAGAAGAAAGATACCACCCCGAAGATACTCCCGGTGACGAGCCTGGCAGCATTTGTGCTCTCCCACAGTCTCAGAATGGTCTGGCCCAGTCCGTCCAATACCATGGGGAGTATCAGGAGGATGGATAGTCCCACCAGGATGGGTGAAAAAACGTAATCTCTCTCCGTTCTCCGCAATAATCTCCTATCTCCCTTCATGATGCACCTGGAGATGAATTTGGGCATGATGTTGAGGAGTATCTCCGAGCCGCTTCTCCTGACCGGTGCTGCAATGGCGATGGCCATGCCTATGGAAAGGCCGGTGAAGATACCCGTGCACCGGGAGCACATGGGCATCTGATTGCCGTTAAGCGTAAGGGAGCGCTCCTCGAACTGATGGCAGTTGAAGTCCCCGAAATAGTAGACGATGCGGTGATACAGTGAAAGTTCGTCCCATTTGTTCGAGAAGTCGAGCATGTTGGCGTTTCCATGAAGATGGACCACCGTTCCGGGTTCCATGGTAAGTGGAGAAACGAACTGGGCGATGGTGATGTATAGGATTATCAGGAATATGGGGATGGTAACTTTCTTTCCCAGTGAGACCATGCCGGGTATAACTCCCCGTTGGACTATAAATCGTTCGGTAACAGTTGGAAAAACCCAATACCGCCTCTGCGATCCCCCATGAAGGACCCGATGCTATCCGGAAAATCCGTTGCCCGCTCCTCCCGGTGAAGCATGATATTCGCATTATTCGCCGACTGCCCGGGTCGGGTGAACATGTGCTGCAGGCAGACAATGCTCATCGAGGGTCGATATTATTGGCATAGAATCCAATTTTAATTCGTAATTGTGGCATTTTTTTTCATCATCAGGAATGCTTTCAGTGTTATTTCAGCCCCTTTCCTCTGGTCATTTCAGCGTAAATGGATTCTATTGATTGCCGATTATACTGTAAATTATATATATCGAGATATATTTCGCTTTTGGATTCCGGTCCCGTGCAAAGTCTATAGCGGATTATTGGTGGATACCATGCTGGAAAATAACCTTATTAAGATAAAGAGGGCCGAAGCGGAAGCCTTGGAGCGGATCGAGGCCGAAGAGAAAAAAGTGGAGGCCGGATTGGAGAAGACACGGAGATCTCTTGTCGAGGGGAGAAAGAAGGATCTCCGGAGGGAACGGGATGAACTGGCACAGGAGGATGGACGGCTCAGAAAGAAGATTGACGTCGAGGCCGCAGGCATACGGAAGCATGGAAAGGTGGAGATCAACAGACTGAGAAAGAGGGTGGAAGGGCGCGTGGAGGATGCGGCCAAGAAGATCTTCCAAGAGGTGCTCGAGGAACTCGAGAACGCATGAGGCGGTGAGTGATCCGCAGGGAGAATGAGCGTTAACGGGCAGGAAACGTGATAAGGTGTTATTTCCCAGGAAGATGGTCAAGGCGAACATAATCGCCCACATCAGTATCCTCGAGGATACCGTGGACGCGGTGGCTTCGGCAGAGATCATGCAGGTCAACCCGGTGAATGATAACCTCGGTGAGGAGATACGAGGTCATCTCGGCGCGTTGACGACCCCTTCCAGGCATATCGCTCTTCTGGAGATCGAACTGCGGATGGAACGCCTTCTGGATATATTCTCGACCCATTTTCCAAGCCAGACAAGCATGTTGGCCGATCTCTTTCCCAGCGCCAGCAATAAGACAAAGGTCAAAGAATTGGACTCCGAGGAACTGCTGGCCCGAAGCGAGAAAGTGATGTCCGGGATCGAGAAGGAATTGCTCTGGAGCAACGACAGGCTTTCCGAGATAAACGACGAGCTGGCCCGGAACCGGGAAAAAAAGGCCCAGGTATCGCTTCTCGAACCCTTTGACATGCCCCTTCATTACCTTGACGACGGCACGTATACCTTTACCAGGATAGGGACCACCGATGACGTTTACGAGCTGGGGAAGGCCCTCGAAAACATACCCAAGGCCGCTTTCGATCACGTCTCAACGGACCTCCCCGAAGCGCCCAACGTCGTGGTGATCACCGGATTGACAGAGGTTTTGGAGGACGTTTCGAAGGCACTCAGGGGCAAGATATTCAACGAACTTCAGCTCCCGGAACTCAAGGGGCGGCCGAAGGAGATCCTGGCCGATCTCAACAGAAACATAGAGGCCCTCGAAGAGGAAGGGGAAATGCTTCTGGATGAATTGAAGAAATTGAAGGAAGAGTGGATCCCGAAGATCGAGGTGGAAATGGAGCTGGTCCGCATAAAGAGGGAGAAGTACGAGACGTACGCCCGTTTCGGGAAGACCGAGAACACCGCCGTCATATCGGGATGGGTGGAGGAAGAGAAGAAGGATGAACTGCGGAAATGCCTCAAGGACCTGAAATATGTCGAGGTCAGCTTTTCCGAACCCGATCTCGAGAATGATAAGGTTCCCTCGTCGCTATCGAAGTCCCGATTTATCAAACCGTTCGAGGGGCTTATTAACACCTTTTCACCGCCTAAATATAACGATCTCAATCCCACGCCTTTCGTGGCGGTCATGTTCGTACTGTTCTTCGGCATCATGCTTGGAGATGCCGGCTACGGCCTGCTGCTGCTCATCGCATGCCTGTTCATCGGTGTCAAGATAAAGGAAGGCTTCATGGCCAACCTTGCATACATCGGCAAATACGTGTCGGTGGTAACGATAATCACGGGTGTGGTGACCGGCTCCTTCTTCGGTGACCTGCTGCAACGCCTGATATATGAAAAGAACGCCGATGGCACGCTCCAACCGCTCTACACCATTTCCGGGGTTGATTTCCTTCCGTATGATTCCCTTCGTGATCCCCTGCCGTTGTTCATGATCGGATTGGGGCTCGGCCTCTTAACCATCTATCTCTCGGTGGTGCTATCCGCAATAACTCATGTGAAACAGAAGGAGATGAAGACCTTCGTGTTCGGTGACGTTTCCCTTCTGATACTCATCCCGTGCATGATCATCCTGATGATCAATCTATTGGGCATGATGGACGTTTCTTTCCTCGTAATCCCGGCCCTGGTGGGCCTCGGGATCAGCGTCGTTCTTCTGACGGTGATAAATCTGAGCATGCCACTCCTCGTCCTGTTCGAGATAACCGGTTTTCTGGGAGATCTTCTTTCCTTCGCAAGGATACTTGCCCTGGGTCTCGGGACCGTGGGTCTGGCAATGACCTGGAACATTATCGCTGAGATGTTCCTCCCACTGGACTCGGTCGGGGGAGGGATACTCAAGTTGGTTGCCATACTGGTCATTTTGATATTCTTCCATCTTTTCAATCTCGCGTTCCAGACACTGGGTGCGTGCATCCATTCACTGAGGTTACAATATATCGAATTCTTCAACAGGTGCTACACGGGAGGGGGCGTTCTTTTCAAACCCTTCCGGGCAAACAGAGTATTTACGGAGATGCGAAAATAATCACGGTCAAAAAAATATATCAAAAAAGGGTGACGATATGAAAACGAGAAAATTTGTTGTATGGACGATGGCTTTGCTTGCCGTAATGGGTCTTGCCCTGGTAACGGGCTCAGTGGCGGCCGACGACGACGATATGGACGATGTATGGGAGGACCGGGTTGGGTTGGATTCGAACAATTCAGCCGATGCTGATGAAGACCCGGACAACGACGGGGCGACAAACATCGATGAGTTCGAGGCGGGGACGGACCCCTTCGATAAATCGGATTCTCCAGGAAAAGAGAAGGCACGGGAAAAGGTCAGTGCCCTGGTGCTTCTGGGCGTCGCACTCTGCATAGGGATCCCCGGGATAATGGCCGCCTTCGGCCTGTATATCGCAGGTGTGTCCGCAGTGGGAATGACAACCGAGCACATGGATCGGTTCGGAAAGGGTTTGATATTGCAGGCTCTTCCCATGACCCAGGGCGTGTACGGACTGGTGTTCGCCATCTTGATCCTGCTCGGTGCCGGATACATCGGGGGTTCGGGGGATTCGGCTCTCCTCACCAACGTGAACGTCGGATGGGGAGCGGTGATGATCGGCCTGACCATCGGGCTCACCAGCGTATCCGCCATCCCCCAGGGTCTGATCTCGGGCGCAGGCGCAAGCGGAGTGGGGAGAAATCCCGACGTGTTCGCCAAGGGCATAATATATGCCGTTATGCCGGAGACCATGGCAGTGTTCGGTTTCCTCATTGCATTGTTCATGCTCATGGGAATCGGTCTGCTGTAGGAGACCAGGGGGACCGTGAATGGGCCTAAACGATATCCTGGATAAGATCGCAAGCCAGCGGGATCAGCGGATCAAGGAGATCAACCGGAAACGCTCCCGGGAGATGGCCGTGATGAAATCCGAGATGAAGGAGAAAGTGGAAGGGGAGAAAGCGGGGATTCAGAGCGAGTTCGAGAGGGAGCGCGAAATATACCGCAATCTCAAGATCTCGGAGGGCAAACGCACCGTGAAACGGGAGACGCTGGCCGAAAAGGAGCGGCTGATAAACCTTGCTCTCGAGAACGTGCTCGAAAGGCTCGGCGAGTTCAAGGGAGAGCGTTACCGCAGGCTCCTTCGGAAACTGGTGACCGAGAGCGCCGACCTGTTGAACGGGAAGTGCGGGATACAGGCTACCCGGGAGGAGGACATCCCCTATCTCAAGGAGATGAGGATCGCACCTGTGAGAAATGAGACCGTTCCGGGCAAGGGGGGAGTGGTCGTCGTGTCCGACAACGGAGAATTCCGTATCGACCGGACCTTCGAATACATGATGGAGAAGAAGGGCGACGAGCTCAGGAAGATGACTGCGGGAATTCTCTTCAAGGAGGAATGATAGTTGGATCCGAGTACCTGGCTATGGGTGGTCCTGATCAGTTTTGTGTTCGGGATAGTCCTGGTCTATCTGGGAATGAAGGTACCCATGGTATGGACCATAGCGAGGTTCGGGTATTCCAACGCCCTCTTCAATTCCCGGGTCAACCGTTTTGCCAGGCGTCTCTACATGAACAATCTCTTCGGAACGAACTCCTTCGGCGAGGCAGTCAACTTCGTATCCTCCGCAAGTCCCCGGGATTTTCCCCTCAAGAACGTCACCACAGTGGAGGACGCGGAGCAGCTGCTCTTCAACAAGCTGTTCGACAAGATAGAGGAGGCGAAGACGGAATCTCCAAAGTTCATAACCCCGGTGCTCGATACGTTCATCATCAAATACGAGAACCGTGTGCTGAAGGCACTCTTTCGACAGAGGATGAAATCTAAGGTCCCTGCATCTGGCGGCGTTTATCCCGTGGGCGGGATATCTCAGGCCGTCATCGACAGGATGAGGGCAGCGGAGACCGTGGGGGATATCGTCCGGTACATACCCCGGGAGGAACTGGCCTCGATGCTCGCAGTGGAGGATCTCACATCCTTCAGGAACGTCGAGAGCGCGCTGGATAGATTCTACATTCGATCCATCGAGACATCCTTCCAGAAACTCCCCAGGACCATCCGGAACGGGATGAGAGAGTTCCTGGAGGTGCAGATAGACGTGATCAACGTCAAAATGCTCATCAGGATGATAAACCTGGGGATCCCCGAGGAGGTCCGGAGCCGCTCCATACACCTGGGAAAGGGGAAGAACATTCACGGGGACGTACTGGAGAGGCTCGTCCAGGCCGAGACCATGGCCGAGGGCGTGGACGCTCTGGGACGCACTCCGTACGGCCCCCTTTTCCGAGAGGTGTTCAAGGAGTACAAGGAGTCCGGTAACATATCCCGGTTCGAATTGGAACTCGACAGGTTCTGGCTACAATACGTGGAGAGCTTTGCAATGAAGATGAACACCACCGTGGGACCCGTTATTAGATATTTCGTGGAGCTGGAGTACGAGATAAGGAACATAATGGCGGTCCTGCGGGCCACGAGCATACCGGGCGGCAAGGAGATGGCCCGGTCCCTGATCGTTTGCAGGGAGGCATCCTGATGAAAGTGGCGGTGATAGCTGACAAGCACACGGTTCAGGCCTTCTCCCTGGCCGGCGTGAAGGACAGCCACGTCGCGGCAGACCTGGCCGATACGGGGCCCATGGAGGAAGCATTCGACAGGTTCACCGGGAACGGCAACTTTTCCATCCTGTTCCTATCGGAGAAGACCGCCAGGGCCATGGCCATGAAGTTGAAATATTTTGCAGAACTGAAGACCCTGTACCCCCTTATCATTACCGTACCGGACGTACACGGCGAGGAGGAGGGCGAGGATCGCATCAAGCGGCTTATCAGAAGGGCGGTGGGCGTGGACATTCAGGAAGAATAGGGAATAGGCTTTACTGGTGGTTCATGAGATTGGAGCGTATATGCTCCCAGAAGGATAATCCCGCCGCTTCCGCACTTAGCTTGCTTGCCTCCACGAACTCCTTGGGAAGTTTCAGTTCTACCGTAACGTAGTCCCCTATGGTGGTGGTGAGCTTTTTCAGGGCCAATGCGTCTTCCACCACGTCGAAATTTCCAATGTCCACCTTTCCCTTGATGTTCTCCCTGAGCTGTGTCTCGTTGAGCCATTTTCCGGGAGTAACTTCGATGGTCTCGTCCTCTATGTTGATATTCATCTGGCATTCACCTTTATGTTGGATAACCGGGAATGTTATTTCTTATTTACTGACATAGTCGCATCAGTGTTTCTCAGGATTATGAATATATGAATGATGTTTATGTTTTGGATATTCTGTAAGATGATCTAACCTATCTATACCCATATTACCTTTCGCCAACAAGTTAAGCGGCTCTAGGTGTACGAATAACACACCTGAGTCGCCCGTAGGGATACATCCCGAGGGCGCAGGGGTATCCGTAGGCACACTTGCCGATACTGGAAACATTCCCTTCGGGAACGTTCTTGTCTCGTCCAACAGGTATGTTGGCCGAGGATACAGAGGTATCTTTGATGCCCTCAGAATCTTTGATGCCCCGGAACGTAGTGGGAACCGGAGCGAAGCGGGAACGAGCCCGCTAAAAATAGATGCGATGCACATAAAGAAATGGCCGTTCCGGCCACATGGGTCGGCTCCGATCCTTTGTTTTCATATTCATTTTTATGGGCTCCAGCGAGGGCCTGCAATTACTTCGCTCGCAGGCCCTCGACAAACTCCAAATCTACTACTTGTATCGGGGTCGGTCTCTCTGTAAACGTTAAATGTCAGGACCTAATTCATACTACTCATATTACGCGAACCTTAGTATCATGCCGGTCTACCTGCCGTATTCCCCCGTCAGGGGCACGAAGGCGCATCCGCCCAGGTGTTCGCTCTTCACCTCGTCGCCAATCTTCCGGTAACGGATCAATTCCGAGAAATAACGCAGGCCCACCGGCATGAGGAGGATCCCACCGTTCCCGAGACACGGAACGAGAACGTCCGATATGTCGGGTGCGGCTGCGGCCAGGTAGATCCGATCGAAGGGTTTTCTGTCCATTGCCACCTTCACCCCGTCCCCCGACACGACCTCGACCCGCTTCTGTAATCCCACCTTCTCTATGTTGCTCCTGGCGTAGTCGGCCAGGTCGGGGACTATCTCCGCCGATACGACACATCCGCCATCCCCGATGATCTCCGCCACCACGGCCGCATGATAGCCGCCACCGCTCCCTATCTCCATCACGCGCATGCCTTCCTTCAGTTCCATGGCCTCGCACATGATGGCAACCATGTGAGGCGCCGATATGGTCTGGCCCGATCCGATGAGCTGCGGGGAATCCTCATATGCCTTTTCCGGGGAGGGCTTCGGCAGGAACTCCTCCCTCGGGACGCGGCGCATGGCATCCTCCACCGTGTCACTCTTGACGTATCCTCCCCTTCGAAGGTCCTTGAGCAGCAGCTCGCGCATCTCTTCATAGCTGCGCGGCCTGAAGAAACTCATCGAATTTTCCTCCCGTAGAGCCGGGTTATGTTCCTGGCCTTGGCGGAAACCGGCTTTCTGCCCCCCCTTTTTGTCTTCATCCTCGTTATTGCGATACTCTCCGCTCCCAGGGTTACCCTGTCCCCCACGGTGAACTCCTCGTCCGGGGCCGCCCAGAAGTACACGCTCGTGGTGGCGGAACCCCGGTTGACGGAAAGCCCCATCTTCACCTTGTCGAACCGCTTCGCCCACAGGGTCTGTATCTCGGGTACCTTGCATCTTCCGACCCTCCTACCCGATGTTTCTATGGAGGTCACCTGTACCGGATATTCGTCGAGAAGGAGCTCGTGCCCCAAGGCGATGACATCGTCCTCGGCCAGCTCTATCGATGTCTTGTGCGTTCTCTTTTCATCCGACACTATGAGGTCGACCACCATTTCTTTAGGTATCGAGATGTTATCCTTGTGAACGAAATCGCATTCGGAACAGCGTATGGTGCATTCGATAATGTCACCCTTCTTTCCCATCCTGCCGTTGAGTATCTCGTGGGTAGTTTTCTCTTCGCATTTCGGGCAATTCGAAAAGACTGCTCCCGGTAGCTCGTCTGCCAATTTTCCACCATACCTTTTTTCTTTTATGCAATAATAACCATCCCATTTCATTCGTCGTGTCATCGGATGAAATATGGATTATTATGTAAGCTCCGCTGGCACAGCGGCAATGTTAATGTGAAATTAAATGAAAAGAGGAGTGCGAGACTATACTTTGGTCCCGCACTGGGGGCACATGGCCCATCCTTCCTTTAGCTCCCTTTCGCACTTGGGGCATTTTCTGGGTCCACCTCCTCCCCCTCCTCCGCCGACATTTGATCGGAGCATGATGGAGTCCTCCACCTCCACGCTCCCGCCTCCGGATATGTTGGACCTCTGCACGGAGCTGCCCCTTATGACCGTGGAGCCTCCCCCCCCGCCTCCTCCGCCACCGGTTCCTCCCCCCCCGCCTATGTTGCTCCTCTGGATGACGGAGTCCTGTATCTTGGTGGAATGGTCCGATATGATCTCCCCGATGGAGCCGATGTTGATATTGGTACCGGCCGCAGCCTTATCCGGTTTCTTCACGGAGATCCAATCCTGTCGGCTGTGCCTGTACTCGTGGCGGTTACGGTCGTAGTATATGGCGGTCAGATGGGCCGGCACCCTCCCGGCATCGGGAGCCTTCATGCCAATCTCCAGTTCCTCCGACTCCCCGGCGGGTATGTGATGTATGGTGTCGATGGGGCTCACCTCCACGGGGCCCTTGACATCCACCTTTATGTTGTACAGGTCCACCTCGGAATGGTTCTCCACCTTGAGCCGGATCATTCCCCAGCGTTTGTACGGCAGTTCCTCCTCGATGATATCCAGGTGTACGCCGGGTTTGCCCGTTTCCAGAACCTCCGAGGGAGGTGGGGGTGAAGTATGGGTCGGTTCGGGTGCCGGAGGCTGCGGTGACGGTGCAGGTGAGGTCTGATATATATTGGTGACGTGCGACGAGGCAGGGGCTCCCAATCCAAGCATGGCATTTATCTTCTGGACTGCATCCATGAGGTTTTCCCTCACCTTTGGATCCGGATCGTTGAGCATTTGCTTCAGCGAATCCAGGTGAGGTTTGAACACCATGGGTGCGGTCTTGGCCCCCGATTTGATGATCTTGGCCACCGACTGCTTTACCTTGGGATCGTTATGCCCCAGAAGCGCGATTATGTGGTGAAGGTACCCGGATATGCTGTTAATGTCCTTCTTGAAGCCCTTCTCCAGCTTCTTCTGGGCCTTTTTCCTCGTATCGCTGTTGGGGGATTGCAGCTGCTGGACGAACATCCCGGTGCTGTCCACATGGCCCTGGCCGGTAGGGGGGGCGGCATGAGCGTGCTGATGAGGGGCGCCACCTGGTGGTGGCGGGGGGGGAGACCTGTAATAATCCTTGTCCTTCTTGTGTTTCTTGTCCTTCTTCTTTTTCTTTTCGACAAGACCCATCTCTTTCATTCCCTTTTTAAGCCCCTTCTTAAGCTTCTTCTCCAGAAAACCCATTACAATCACTCCGATAAATTCATGTGGAAATTCAGTATTTTTTCGTCTCTCGTTTAACTTCATATAACTATTTAAGTCTTTTAATCAGATGAAGCGGAATCGGTCCCATTGGGCTCCCGCTC
Organism: uncultured archaeon; assembly: GCA_964423515.1. Lineage (GTDB taxonomy): Archaea > Thermoplasmatota > Penumbrarchaeia > JASLWR01 > JASLWR01 > CAYRFL01. Next base: position 26,581 of record CAYRFL010000032.1, on the reverse strand, counting down.
TGCTCCGGTGCCCGATTCACTCCGTTGCATCAAGATGCAACTGCACCCTCGAAAATCGGTGATTTTCTACGGGTGTAACCTTCGGCCACACCTGAGCCTTCGATTTCGCACGCGAAACCTGCAGGCTGAAATATTCCGCGTCTCTATCGTATTCCGTCGAATGGATTCCCCGGATACCCTCCGGGTTTTCCCGCCCCCCCGGAGCCTTCCTGCAACCTGAGGACGGATTCGACCTGGGTGTAATCGTCCATCTTCTTTCCGCAGTAATGCGGTATGGCTTCCCTGATGCCCTCGGCCATGGTCGTAATGAGCCCCAGACCTATGAGCTTTTTCAGAAGGATATAGCCCCTCTCGTTCAGCTTGACCGTTATCTCCCTGCTCTCGGGAACCGCATCCGTCCTGTTCTCGGGCAGGTTGTTATCCACGTAATCCTTCAATGCTTTCCGCAGTATCGCAGAAAGGTTGGTCTCTTTCCTCAGGACCATGAGCTCTTCCAGGGAATCTCTCGTGCTGCTGGGGATCCTAAGGGCGACAAGACAGTCTTTTTTCTCCATTTCAACCACGTGTTAACATTTGTTATACATTCGTTAACATGACACCGATATTTATTCTCTTCGTCCCGAAATCTCAAAGTAGGGAAAATTTAAACAATAGACCCCGCATTACCGCGCTGGCATGAATGGGCCAATGCAGGAGAGCTCTCAGGGGGCCGAGATCGGGCGGATACTCGATGACCTGTCTCCCGGCCTTGATCGGGTCGGGGACATCAGTCGCGGTGCCGGAGAGCTCATCATGGAGCGTTTTGGCGACCTTTCGAAGATCGAGCGCAAGGGAGCCATCGATCTGGTCACCGAGGCGGACGAAATGAGCGAGAGATTCCTCCTCGGCGAACTGGGCTCCCTTTTCCCCGGTCATCGTTTTTTGGCCGAGGAATCATCCGATGATGCGGGAAGCATCTCCGCCCCTTCCCACAGTACATCTTTCAGATGGATCATCGATCCACTCGACGGTACGACCAACCTCGTTCATTCCTTTCCGCATTTCTGCATATCCATCGCTCTCGAATACAAGGGCATCCTGATATTCGGGGTCATATACGCGCCATGCTCGGGAGAGATGTTCGCGGCAAGGAAGGGAAGGGGCTCCACACTGAACGGCAATAGAATTCGCGTATCGAGGATAGGCGAACTCGGGGAAAGCGTACTTGCTACCGGATTTCCATATGACCGCCGGACGAATCCCAGGAACAATGTGGAAAATTTCTCCCGACTGATCCTGAAGGTCCAGGGGATACGGCGCTGCGGGTCTGCCGCCCTGGACCTGGCATATCTCTCCTGCGGCAGGGTGGATGGTTTCTGGGAACTGGGACTGCGTCCCTGGGACGTGGCGGCCGGGGTATTGCTGGTGGAGGAAGCTGGAGGGAAGGTGACCAATATGGCCGGACTTCCCATGGATATCCATCGTGACGATATACTCGCCTCCAACGGATTGCTGCACAAGGTCATTTATAACGAGCTGTCGGGTTCAGGAACGCTTTCGGACACGACCGAACATACGGAAGAACGGTCACAATCACCTTCTTGAAACGGTTCCGGGATAGAATACACCAATTAAATAATCCATTCACCAGATGATGGAACATGTATCCATGAGTGATGATAATATGAATGTCAAGGACCTGGACATAATCGACCTTCATACACATTCCACGATGTCCGATGGAACGGACCGACCGGAAGAGATCGTACAGAAGGCAGCAGCCGGCGGCCTGAGAGGATTGGCTCTTACCGATCACGATTCCATCGAGGGCAATAAATGCGCGGGGAGGATCGCCAAGGAGATGGGAATCGAATTTCTTATGGGTATCGAGATAGGATGCAAGGATGATTTCGGGCATCTTCACATACTGGGATTATTTCGTGAACTGGACATGGCTGCCTTCAACAGGGATATCGGATGGATAAAGGATGCCCGCACTGAGAGGAACCGCAGCATATTGGATCTATTGGCCGATCATGATATGAGCATCTCCATGGATGAATTGTCCGCATTTGCCGGGGACGATTCAATAGGACGACTTCATATTGCGAAGGCGATGCGGCAGAAGGGTTTCGTGGAGAGCATGGGAGATGCCTTTGGATATCTGAACATAGGCGGAAGCTGTTTCGTTCCACGGGAAACGTTCACGGCGGAAGAGGCTATCGAATTGATCAAGAAACACGGTGGATTTTCTTCGCTGGCTCACCCTTTCCTGATACCGGGAAGGAACATACCCATTCCCGATATCCTGGACAGGGTCGCCGAACTCGACATTGGCGGGATGGAGGTATATTACGTGGAGAATACCGGGGAGCAGACCCGATTCCTGGAAAAGGAGTCCGCAAAGAGGGACCTCTTGAGGACGGGGGGAACGGACTATCATGGTGAAAACAAACCCGGTGTTCAGCTTGGTATCGGTAGAGGCGATATGCGAATCCCCTACTCGCTGATGGAAGAGATCCTCGGAAAATTGTGATGCATCCCGTATCGACGGGGTCTACAGGGAACGGATATGTCCCGTGGAGGGGCTGTTTTCCATCTTACCCTATGCCTATTTAAATCAATATTAACAAAAGTATTATGTATATATCTATTATTTTCGACAAAGCACTATGGAAGCTATAAATATAATCAGAGTTGTTTTTTCAAAATTCCTCCGCTAATGTCTTAAGGTGTACAGAATGGCTGATAATCCTAAAGGGAAGAGGGCAGAACCCGGCTCGAAAGAGGTTTCCAAAGACGATGACCACCCCCTCGAGGAAGAGCATCGAGAGATGCCCAATGGTGCCGATGGCGCTTCCCCGGACCCTCACGAAGAGGGTGACGGGACGGAGTCCCAGACAGCGTCGGGCCAAAAGGATAGCGAAGCGACTCGGGAAGAGGAGAGAAGATACAGTGAGGAGATGCCGGATGCTCTTACCCTCATCGAGGATCTGAAGGAGGGGGGAAGGTATCGGGGTATCATAAATGCGATCAAGAACCTCCGTTCGTCCATGGATGAGAAGATCCATACAAGGCTGCACCTCATCAGCGAGCAGAGGATCGAGAACGCTCAGAAGTCTCTTTCTGACCTCGAGGAGGAACTGGGCAGGAAATTCGAGGAGCTGAGGGAGTACGTCGACAAGGCAATGATGGCAATTGCCGATGGCGACTACAATTCGGTGGAATCCTTTCTCGATGCCTTCAACAGGGTGAAGGAGGAGCAGGAGAGCTTCTTTCTGAGGGAGAGATACGAAGCCGAGCTGGTGAGTGCCAAGAACGATCTCGAGATGCTCAGGGAGGCAGGAATAGAACTTCCGGAAACGGAGAATGATCTGGAATCCGCCTCGGAGGAGCTATCGGAAGGTCATTACGATGCGGTGAGGGTCAGCCTTTCCGGTCTCACACAGCTGATCACGGAAGCCCGGACGATAAGGGCAAAGAACGTGGCCAGGAACAGGTTCGCAGAGGTTAAGGCGACCTTCGATCGGTTGAAAAGAGACGGAATGGAGCTCAAGGAAGAGAAGAATCTGTTCCGGGAAGCAATGATGGCGATCAAATCCAAGGACTTTCTAAAGGGGTGTCGATTGCTCAGGAAGACCCAACGGATGCTGGATGAATTGGCAATAGACCGTGAGAAGGAGGAGCTCATCACTCAGCTCGAGGAGTATCGGGATTTCGTTTCGCTGATAGAGGCCCAGGGGTACTTCAGCGCAGGATACCGCGGGACCATCATCGAGGCCTTGTCCCATCTGGATGGCCTGATACGCGGCGAGCGAATAAAAGAGGCCAAGGACGAGATGGTCGTCTTCAGCAAGATAATTGGGGACCTTCATGAGAGGATGGAAAAATACGAACGCGTCGAAGAGCTTCTAAGGGAACTCCAATCCCTTTTGGACGAGGCCAGCAGCCTTGGCATCAATGTGGGACGGGAGATGGATATCCTGGAAGATGCCCGTGCCAAGAAGGAATCCGACGATCTCGATGATGTGTTCCACCTCCTGTCCAGGTGCAAGACTTCGTTGCTCGATAAGATGGAGCATCATCGCAGGGAAGAAGCGGCCGAGCTTTTAAGGAAAGCCAAGGAGGCAATAGAGACCAACAGGGATGCGATCACGGATCCCTCGAAGTTGAACCTCCATATGCTGAATGCCAACACCTATTTTGCCCAGAGGAAATACGAACAATCGATAAAGACCTCTTCCGGGATCATCGATATGATCAAGGAGGTGAAAGAGGAACACTCCATCGGGGATCTAAAACAGCTCATCGGAGAGGCAGAGAGATATATCGAGGAGAACAAGCAGCAGAATATCAAGGTGTTCGAGAGCGAGGCCCTCTATTACAAGGCCAAGTTCTACTTCGAGCAGAAGGATTTCATTGAGGCCAGGAAATACGTCAAGGGCTCCATTGATTGCGCCCTCCGAGACCGCAGAGAGGTGGAAAAGAAGAAGGCGGCCTCTCCGCTTCAGGAAGCAAGACAGTCGATGAAGGAGCTCGGTCGGATCGGTGGTGAGCTCACCGGTGTCACCAAGGTCATCGAGAGTGCCCAGAGATACTTCGATGCGGGGAAATTCCGCGAGGCCGAGGAGTGGGCCACCCTGGCCAGGAAGGATGTGGAAGCTGCCATCAAGGGCAGGTACGAAGAGATGGTACAGAAGATTAATGCCGAGATCGAGATCCTCGTCACCACGGCCAGCGACTTCGATCTGGATGTCTCGAAGGAAACCAGTGCCATGGAAGAGGCCCACGGACTTGTGCAGGAAGGGAAATATGGTGAGGCCATAGAAACATTGAAAAGTGCCAAAAGCACCCTGGAAATGTCATTGGAGAGCGGCATCCGGATAGTCAACAGGCGAAAGATAGAGAGGGCGGAGGACGAACTACGGGCCTTTCAGGAGGAATGGAACAGGGATTTCGAGGACCTGGAGCAGTACCTCCAGATGCTCCGGGGGGCATTCGATGATGCATCCTATGACATATTGGACCTCTACATCGTGGAGTTCAACAAGGCAAAACAGCGTCATAACAACCTGTTGCTGGCGCTCAGGTACACACAGCGCGTTGCCGATCTGGAGCCGGACCTGAAGAAGTTCAAGAGATTGGGCATCGATATCTCGGAAACCGATGTGCTCGTCGCCAATGTCACACAGAACATTTCCGATTTTTATTTCGACAGGGCGGATGAGAATCTCAAGGCATTGTTCGATTTCATCGGCGATATCAGGAATGTAAGGGCAAAGAAGCTTGCCAGCGAGCATTTCAAGAAGGCAAAGGATACGTATCTTCGCATGAAGAACCAATCGATACCCATGGATTCGGCCAGAGATCACCTTAAGAGCACCATGGAGGCGATTAATTCCCGGGACTATATACAGGCCATTGAGATGACCTTCGAGACAGAAAACGCCCTCCGTGACGCCCAGAACGATTACAATAAAAGCGAGGCCATGTCGTTCCTCGAGGAGATACGTTCCCTGAAGGAGCAGATGCGGGAGTTCGAACTGGAATTGGACCTGTCCACGGTGGACAGAGCTGTTGAGAAGGCCAATGCAAAGCTGGATGTGGGAATGTACGAGGATGCAAAGGATGTGGCGCAGGAGGCCAGGACAACAGTAAAAGACCTCGTCGAAGGAGCAATGCTGGCTCTGGTGGAATCCCGTGTGGGCGGCCTGGACCCGATCATCGAGGCGGCGCTGGAGATAGATGCGGACATAAAAGTGGAAATGGAGACGATATCCGGCTGGGACGTGTTCAAGGAAAAGAAGCAGTTCCGGATCATTCTTGACAGGATAGATGAAACCGCAGAGGCCATTGGGAAGAAGAGGGAGATCAAGCTGGGTCAGCTGAACTCCAAGAAGATATACGTGGCCGCAAATGCCCTTCTCAGCCTTCAGGATGAGACCGGATGGCCCCTGGATGAGCTGCAGGATTATCTGAACAGGGCCCAGGAGGCACTGGAGAGCAATGATTTCGAAACGGTGGACAATTTTCTAAACGAGTTCTTCATGGAAAAGACGGAGAGGAAGAACCAATATTATCGTGAAAAGTTCGAAGAAGAGCTCGAGAGGATCATCGATAAAAACAACCTCCTGGCCGAAATAGGTGTGAGGATCCCGGAGGTCGATGAGATACTGCCCGACGTGAAGGATGCGATTTCCGGGAACAGGTTCGACGAATCGAAGGCGGGCGTAGAACGGCTGAAGGAGGTCATCGAAGAGGCCCGCTCCGTGAGAACCGCCGAGATATTGAACAGTTATCTGGGGAGAGCGAAGGAACTTTTCGTACAGCTTCGGGAGACCGACCTGCCCCTGAAGGAAGAGAAAGCCCTCTTCAAAAAGGCGGTGGAGCTCGGAAGGGCGGAGGACTCCGTGGAAGCTTCCAAGCTCGCTCTTCAGGTCATCGAGAAGCTCGGGATCCAGAAGGAGGGGCACCTAAAGGAGATACTGATTTCGGGCATAGGGGAGGTGGAGGGATTCTATGAGGAGATGAAGGCACATGAATACTTCTCTAAGGACGCAAAGAGAACGTTCAGACGGTCCAGGGACGAGGTCATGCTTCTTTACTCCAGGAAGGAGATCGCCGCGGCCAAGGAGAAAATGGACCGGCTGATGGAGAGGATGTCCGAGATGAAACGGACCATTCATTTCTATGATAGGACGAAGGAGCTCTATTCTGACGTGAAAGGTCTATTGAAAGAGGCTATGGAACTGGTAATAGGGGTGGACGGGGAACTCCAGCGGATATCGGAGGCTGAAACGGCCAGGGACGAGGAGAGGTTCGAGGATGCGACAACCCTTCTGCAGGAGGTTCATGGCCAGTTGAGGTTGAAGATAGATACCAGGAAGGCAGTGGAAGCGAAACGCGCCATGGATGCGGCAGCGGAGATCTACGCCGATAGTGCCGATGTGTTCGAGGATGTCGATGCCATCAAAGGCATACTGAAGAATGCAAGGGATCTCTACGAAAAGGGAGACTTCACCCAGGCGACGGAGGTATCGGAGGAATTGGTAAGGACGGTACGGGAACTCAGGGAGAAGAAGATCATAGAGGACCAGGAGATTCTCCTGCGCGAGACGCGGGCCTTGATCGACGAGAACGATAATCTCGGGATCGAGATATTCCAGTCGGACGCCCTGTATTACAAGGCTCGTTATCATTTTGCCAGGAAGGAATACGATCAGGCAAAGGAATACTGCGTTGAGGCAAAGGCCAATGCCCGGGGATGCCGTGATGAATTCAGGAAATCCCGGGCCGAGCGAAGTCTGTCCGAGGCTTTCGATCTGCTCAAGAAGGCCCCTGGAATGGGCCTCGATGTGACGCCTTTAAAGGAAAAGCTCAAGGAGGCCAGGGCCCGGATCGATGCTGGTGATTTCGATGTGGCGGCGGAGCTTTCCTCCCAGGTCAAGGAAGAGTTGTCCGAGCAGCATGTAAGGCGAAGGAAAGAACAGCTTTCCTCCGAGCTCGAGGAGATATCGGATTTCCTTGCGAATCTGGCAGGCATCCCAGTTCTGGCCGAACATAACAAGAATCAACTGAACAAGGTATTTTCTGAGACCCGTGAACTGTATCGGGATAACAAGCTTTCCGAGGCCCAGAACAGGATATCGTCCCTGAAGAAGGATATGGAGAGGCTGAACAAGGCCATTGAGGAGTATCATTCGGCTGCCGCCCTCATCAGCGACGTCGAGGAACTGATCAGAAAGAGCGAAGATATCCGTATGGACATCGACAATGAGATGCTTCTCGTGCGGGAAGCCAGGGAGATGATGGCGAAGTTCGTCTTCGGCGAGGCTGTCCCGCTTCTGAAGGAAGCGAAGGATTCCCTGTCGAACAGAATAGAGATAGTGGGGATGAAGAGGGCTCAATCCCTTCTCGAGAGGGCTGTGGCTGTGGTGGAGGAGAACCGGGATATAGTCGAGGGTATGACCGAGATCGAGAATTTCTTTTCCATGGCCACCACCTATATCGAGAGCAAGCAGTACTCCCAGGCAACAGGTATACTGTCCGAACTGATCGACATGGTGGGCGAGGCCAGGTCCAGAAAGCGCATTGAAGAACTGAACGAGAGACGTAACCTCCTCGAGGAAATGATCCTGGGCAGCGAGTCCGAAGGCATCGAGGTACCTCGGAGCCGCGACCTGCTCACCAGGGGCCAGGAAGCGCTTTCCAAGAAGAACCTTGACGAGGCGGAGATACATCTGGCCGAAGCGCAGAGGACCGTAGAGCGCACCAGGAAGGAGTTCTTCAGGAAGAGTGCCTATTTCATGCTGACCCAGGCCCAGGAAGGATTGCGGGAACTTTCCGATCTTGGAAGGAAGAGCGATCGGCTGGTGGAGGGAGTGCGAAATATACAGTTCCTTCTGGGTGAGATGAGCTATCAGGATGCCCGCAAGAAGGGATCGGAACTCCTGGAGAAGATCACAACCGAGCGGAATGCCTATTTCGAAGACCGGGCAAAAAAGACCATGGAGGCCATAACGGGAGAGCTCGAGAAAGGCAGGGAGGTGGGTCTCGATCCTTCGGAGATAGACGAAAGGATGAAGGAATGTTCGACCCTCTTGGAGGCAGGCAAGTACGAGGAATCACTGAGGCACGCCGAGCTGACGCATGGTTTCGTAAAGGATCTTATCAAGAGAAAATTGAAGGAAAACTTCCAATCCAAGATAGACGGGCTCCGGGCCGCCATTGGCGAGGCTCGGATGATGAGCATAGACGTCACCAATGAGATAGAGGCCCTTCGGACCGTTGAAGAGATGATACGGGACGAGAGGTACAAGGATATCCCTGATATTGTCCTCTCCAACAAGGTGTCCGTCGACGAGAAGATCGCAAAACACCGCAAGGAGTCCAACAAGGGAAAGCTGACGAGGGTCAAGGAAGAGTTCTCGTCGTTCGATCAGATGACCGGTGGATCGTTTTCCGACGTCCGCTCCTTCGTTGAGCTGGCCGAGAAGGCCTTCGTAAAGGAAGACTACGAAGCTCAGGATTCATTCATCCAGGAATTCAGGAAACTTAGGACCGATCACGAGAAGAAGTACCGAAAGGAAAAGCTGGCGGAGGGAGTCAGAGATCTGGAGGCGGAGATCGCCGAAATAGACCGGATCGGCTTCGACACCACCGAGCTGGGCGAGATAATCGAGATGATACGATCGAGCATCGAGGAACTGGACTTTCAGGGGGCGAAGAGGGAGCTTGCAAGGGTTCAGGCAGCGGTGGAGCATATTAAGACCGTGGACGTCCGGAACAAGGTTCGTATCCTCATGAGGAATGTGGAGGAGATATTCGATGAGGTAATGGAGGTGGACCTCGATGTGAGTGTGGAACTGGCGGAGAATGACCGGATAGTACAGGTATTCGAGTCAGGGGATTTCATTCGGGCTCATTCCATGGCGGATAATCTGAGCGGCCGGCTCCAGAAAGCCCGTGATGAATACTACCGGAAGGAGATCCTGTCGATCCTGGAGGGGGCGGACGAAAAGGTGGCTGTCGCATCCGAGCTGGGTCTGGACACCGGTCATGCAAAGAACGTCATCGCGGATTGCCGGTCCCGTATAGAAGAGAGGAGCCTGACCGATTCGAGGGAGCTGGCCCAAAGGATCCACGATGAGATCGCCGCCATGGTCAAGAATAAACTTGCCCAGGTGGTCCAGACACAGCTCCCCGTGCTGAAGCTGAAGATCGAGAAGGCGGGTGAGCTTGGAGTCGACATTCGGGAGGAGTACCAGTCCATCGCCCTTATAAGCGATATGTTCGCAGCGAAAAAATACGACAAGGCCAGGGAGATAATCGAGTTCAACATGCACTCAATCAGGAAGAAGGAGCTCAAGAAGAAGCGAGATGAGCTTGGGAAACGGATCGATAAGGCCGATAAGGCCCGGAAATCCCTTTCAAAGGAAACGGGAAGGGAATACAGGGACCTGAACACCCTTCTTGAGGAATCGCAAACCGCCCTTTCCGAGGATGATTTCGAGCTGGCCGGAAAGAGGCTGGACACCTTCTTCAAGTTCCGGGCCAGGCATCATGATCAGGTTCTCTCGGAGAAGTACTCGGCCCAACTGTCTGGATTGGAGCGCAAATTTTCGACCGTTAAGGGTTTGGGCATGGACACCAGAGAGGCCGAAGAGCTGGTGTCCAGCACCAAGGAGAACATATTCAAGACTGATTTCGAGGCAGCTGCCACCAATGTTTCACGGCTGGAGAATTACCTAACTGAGGCCACTACGGTAAGGGCAAAGGAGATGGCAAAGGAACTGTTATCGAATGGGAAGGATGTCATCGAACGTTTGAGGAAAATGGGCCGGGATGTCAAGGAGGATACCAAACCGTTCAAGAAAGCGGTCGCTCTGATGAAGGAGAGCAAGTTCGTTGAAGCGTGCAGGATCTGCCGTGATAACAACAATAAACTGGAGGAGCTGTACCTCGAAGACCTGCGTGGCAATATCATAACCGGCATGATAGAGATACGAGAATTCTTCACCCGACTCATCAAGACGGAGCACTTCTCCCCCGATTACAAAGAGAAGGTAAGACGGGACATCGAGTCGGTCGAATCGGCACTCATCGGAGATCGGCTGGACGAGGCACGGGTCGGAATGGCGCAGCTTACCGAGGCGATCACGAGGACCAAGAGGAGAATGAAGGAGTTCGAGAGGGCGTCGTCGCTGCTGGAAAGGAACGGGAAGCTCCGGGAAAGAGCCACGGAGGCAGGGATAGACATTGCCCTGGAGGGCACCATACTGAAGGAGGTGGATCGCCTTCGATCTGAATGGAAGCTGAACGAAGCGATACCGATCCTTGAGGAGGCGAACGCTTCACTGGAGAACAAGTTGGACCTGCGGAGGATAGAGGGTGCGAACGAGAGTTTCAATCGAATGATCGCCGAGGTGGAGGAGAACCGTGACGTCTTCGAGGATGCCGGGCATATCGAGGATCTTATTGCCAAGGCCAAGAAACATCTGGAAAACAAACAGTACGACGATTTCATGAAGATAAACGACAACATCCTTCGGACCATCTCGGAGACCAAGGAGAAGCGCATCATTGACGAGACCAGCACCATACTCGTGAACGCCGTACAGTTAATTGAAAGGAACCGCAAGCTCGGAATCGACATCTTCAAGTCGGAATCCCTCGTCAGTAAAGCCAGGTTCTCCATCGAGAAGAGGAACTTCGAGCAGGCCCTTTCCACGGCAAGGAGCGCCCTCGACAGGACCCAATCGGACAAGAGGGCATATGATAAGAAGAATGCATCCTCCTCGCTGGCCGACGTATGGGAGAAGATAAGCAAGAGCCTGGAGAAAGGGCTGGAGGTCACCGAGATCGAGGATGTCATGTCAAAGGCGCAGGCGCTGTTCCGCGAAGGATCCTACGAGGAGTCCAACGAGGCGGCCCAAGAGGCACGAAATATGCTGGAACAGGCATGGGAGAAACATCAGGCGGGGACGGTACAGAGCCTCCAGACGAAGATAGATTCGCTTTCGGAGGAGGCACGCGAGCTGGGATTGGATGTGGCCCGTTTCACCACGTCCGTGGAGAAATGTTCTTCCCTCGTGAAGAAGGGCAAGTACGAGGACGCGGAATCTCTCTCGAGGGAGACACGAGCAGCACTTGAGGAGATCATCGACAACAGGCTGTCGGATATTCTCAAGGAAAGGCTCATGGCGTTCACGGCCGATATGGATCGGGCAAAGAAGGCGGGTTTCAGCGTGGAGGAGGAAGCCAAGGTCATCGGCGTCATCAAAAAACTGTACGAGAAGAGCAAGTTCAGAAAAGGAATACAGACCTTGAGCGGCATCGAGAAATCGGTTTCGGAAAAGCTTCGGGAGCACGAGAAGAAGGTCTATTCCGGGAAGATCGCAAAGGCGGAGAAGGATATCGAAGATTTCGAAGGAGTGAGCGGGGGTCATTTCAAGGAATTGCATTCCCAGCTCTTCAACTTGAAGGAAGCTTTGGAGGGGGACGGGTTCGGCGAGCTGGCATCCAACCTCGAAAGCCTGTACAGATCCCTGGAAGAATGCCAGGTCAGATTCTACTCCAAGAAGTATTCGGATGATATTGCGGAAATAGAGGAAGGTCTGGGCGATCTCACGGAAGTGGGGTTGGATGTGGCGGAGATCGAAAAGTTGCTGCATTCCGCAAAGAAGAGCATTCCGAGGGAGGATATAACCTCTGCCAGGAAGAGCCTCGATAATGCGAGAACCCGGTATGAGCAGGCAAGGACCGATGGGGTCAAGGAGGTTTGTCTGGATCGCCTCAAGATGCTGGGGGAGAAGATCGAGGATATGGAACAATCGGATGTGGATACAACCGAGGGCGAAAAGAAGCTGGCGATGATCACGGAGATGATAGAGGACGAAGCATATCTCCAGGCATGTATCATAGCCAATGAGACCGAGAGGGAGCTTGCCCAAACCCTGGAGATGCATTTCACGACTCTTTTCTCCGGTATCAAGGTCAATCTGGCAAAGATGATGTCCCTGGCAAGGGAGTACGGGCTTTCAATCGACGATATCTCCGAACTGGCTTCGAAAGCTCAATCCGTCATGGACGAGAACAGGCATGAGGATGGATATCGGGCCATAATGGCCGCGAAGGCACTCCTCCAGGAGAGAATGGACGAGGAGTTCATAAAGAGGATCCGGGACCGGCTCAAGACGGTGGATGCGACGGTGGATGGGGCCAAGGAGAAGGGCATGGATGTCAATGCGGAGGTGGAGAAGCTCTCCCGGATAGGAGATCTGGAAAAGGACGGTAAACGCCATGAGATCCTCACCTTGCTCGACGAGGTCAAGGCATCCCTGGACAGAAAGGTTCGGGAATCCCTCATAGAGGAGAACATACCGAGATTAGATAGAGCTAGGGGGGAACTTCAGGAGTTGAGGAAGAGAACGGGAGATGAATTGACGGACCTTGCCCAACTATTCGATGCGGCCCGAAAGGCGATGGATGGCGGGAACGGCGCGGAAGTGGAAGGAGCCCTGGCCTCGTTCTTCGAGTTGAAGTCCGTTCTGGAGGAGGATTTCGAAAGGGAGCGCTTCACGAAGGAACTGCATGAGCACAGAAAGGAGATCAAAGACCTGGAGGAACTGGGTGTAGATCTATCCCACGCACACGGCATAGTAAAGGAATTGGAGAAGGATATCGGGAAGGCACCCCTGTCGAAGATCAAGGATCCCATGGGTGAGATATCATCCCTTCTGGAATACGCGCGGAACATCGAGGTGAAGAACCTCGCAAAGGAACTCTTTACATCCACCAAGGAGCTGTTCAAGGAACTGTCCGTGGAAAAACTTCCTCTCGAAGAGGAGAAGAAGACGTTCAAGAAGGCCATGGCCGCCCTAAAAAAGCAGGATTATAAATCGGGTATCGATCTTACCAATCGGACGAGGACCAAGCTTCTGGATGCCCGAAAGAACTTCTTGATGGGCCGGACCTCAACGTCTCTCAAGGATGTTCAGAGAATGATGGATGAGGACAGGGGGCTGGGTGTGGATGTTGCCCCCGTGGAGAAGATCATCAACAGGGTGCTGAATCTCGTAGAGGCCCAGGATTTCAAGGAGGCCAAGGAGCTGGTGGAGAATGCCAGAAGCACGTTATCGAGGGCCAGGAACGATTTCTTCATCCAGCAGGCGATCACCCTTTTAAAGGAGCTCAACGGGATAATGGAGGGTGCAGCCGTCCTTGGGATGGACACGTCCCCCATGATGCGGGCTGCCAAGGGAGCCCAGGCGTCCATAGACTCGGACAAGGGGAAGGAGGCCTTCGACCTTCTGGACGGGGAACTTCCGAGGATCAAGCGGAGCGTTGAGGAAAGGCGCAGGGGCATGGCGGACGAGAAAGCACGGGCCAGAGAAGATATTCTGGAGAGAATCGGGAAGGCAACTTCTTCGGGAGATATGACCCGTGAATTCCTTGAACACGAGGATGAGGACATTCGGAAGGCTGCCGCCGCACGATTCGAGGAGCTGAAGCTAGCGGAGGAGAACAGGCGGGAGGAGGAACGGAGGAAGGCAGAGGAAGCCGCCAAGAAGAAGGGTACGGCGCTGAGCCATATCCAAAAGACTCGCAGATCATCGGAGATCACGGAAGACCTTCTCGGCCACAGCGATAAAGAGGTCAGGGATGCAGCAGCATCACGGATGGAAGAACTGAAGGCCAGGGAGGGTGCCCTGGAGCGCATATCCGGTGCAATGGAATCACGCCTGATTGCCGACGACCTACTAGGCCATCCGGATGAGGAGGTCCGCTCTGCTGCCGCAGTCAAATTGAAGGAATTGAAGGAGAGGGAGGAGAAAGAAGCGGAAAGGACCCGGGAGGAGGTAAAGAAGAAGGCTGAAGAAACAGCCAAATTGAAGGAGATCGAGGAGGAAGAGGCGGCAAGGATCCGGAAAGAGGATAAGAAGAAGGCTGAAGAAACAGCCAAATTGAAGGAGATCGAGGAGGAAGAGGCGGCAAGGATCCGGAAAGAGGATAAGAAGAAGGCTGAAGCAGCGGCCAAATTGAAGGAAAGTGAGGAAAAAGAGGCGGATCGGACCCGGCAGCAGGAGAAGAGAATGGCGGAGGAGGCTGTAAAGGAGAAGGATATGGCGATGTTAAGGATCTCACGGGCCGCATCCACTTCGGAGATAACCGTCGACCTTCTGGAGCACGCCGACGAAGAGGTCAGGGAAGCCGCCTCCTTGAGAAATGGGGAATTAAAGGCGGCTGAGGAGACCGAGCGAGCAAGGAAGGAGGCCCTTGAGAATCTCGCCAAAATAGACCGGTCCGAGGGTATAACCGACGAGCTTCTGAATCATCCGGATGCCGAGGTTCGAGCAGCGGCATCCACGAGGTCAACGAAGTTGAGGGAGGCGGAGGAAGCCAGGTCGGAGGCGGATCGGAAGCGAGCAGAGGAGGAGGCCGAAAAGGACCTGGAGAAGCGAAAGCTCCAAGAGGAGGCTCAGAAGGCCAGGAACATGGTGGAAGACACCGAAGTCCTCATCAGGGAAGTGGCTGGACTGGGCATAGAGATATTCCGCTCCGAGGCCATGATGTTCAAGGCAAAGTTCGCTTTAGACAACAGGAGATATCAGGAGGCATTGAAATACTGCCAGGAGGCCAGAAAACTTGCCGTTGAGGTCAAGAGGGTAAAGGATGGAGAGGTTATCAGGATCAAATTGGAGGATGCGAGGAAACTGCTCTCTACCATCGAGAACATGGGGGTGGAAGTATCCGATTTCCGATCCCGACTGGACGGGGTGGAGGAGGACCTGCGAGGCGAGCGGCTCGACGATGCGGGAAACATGCTGGATACCATCTATGAAGAGCTGGCGGCATCCCGGGAGAAGCGCCTTGAGGATGAATTCGAGACCCGGTATTCAAGGTTGGAAGAGCTTTTCGAAAGAGCCCGGAAAAATGGTATCGACGTCGAAGAAGAGTCGAAGAATTCAAAGAGCCTCCCCGGTTACAGGGACGAAAGGAAATACGCCGAGGGGATGGAACGGATCGGGGAACTGATAGAGAGGCTTGAACGCAAGCTCTATGAGAAGGTCCACGTCGAGAAGATTGACAAGCTCGATAATGCTCTCCAGGAACTCGACAATCTCAAGAAGGAGACAGGTGGGGACTTCGAGGTTCTGGAAGGATATCTTAACGGAGCCACCGATTCTTTGAAATCACGAAACTACGAGGATTTCGATTCTCTGCTCGATAGGTTCTTCGAGGAGAAAGAGGGCCGTTCCGAGGAGTTCTTCGTTAGAAAGCTGGAGAGAACCATCGAGGAGATCAGGTCCACTGCGAAACAGCTGGAAAAGATGGGATTGGACGTATCGTCGCTACTCGAGCTCGTCAGATCTGCGGCAGATGGCATGACAAAATCCGAGATGGACCTGGTGAAGGGCATCATATCCGATGCGAGGCAGACATTGGATGACCTGATGGGCAAGCCTCTCGTTGATCTGGCGAAAAAGCACTTCGCGCGGGCCAAGTTGCATTTCGGAAGATTGAAGGACGAGGGCATCCCGGCACCGGATGGCAAGAAGCTGCTCCAGCGGGTCATACAGGCGTTCCGGGACAAGGAATACCTCTCGGGCGGATTGCTTGCAATGGAGACTGAGAAAACCCTGGAAGAGTCGCTGCGGACATTCAGGGAGGAGGAGAGGGTTAGGAAGATCATGGATAAGGTCACCGGGCTCATGGATGAGATAATGGAGATGACGGTGGAGGCTTCCGAGAGGGATTTGGACACGGCCCTCGCCCGGGACCGGGTGGATCTCGCCAGATTCCGATTGGATGAAAAGAAGTACGAGGATGCAGAGGAAATGCTTCTCAAGGCCAAGGGGGAGCTCATCAGGATGATGGAGGGTGAGAAGAAAGGTGAATTCCAGTTGAAGTTGAACGACCTGGATCTGCTCCTTTCCGTGGGTGGGAACAACGAGATGGATATCGGGAAGGAACAGGCATCCTTCGAGGAGATAAAGGCGATTGGGGCCGATGGGAGATTCCGTGAAGGTCTGAGGAAGATCATGGAAGTACTGGAAACCCTGAAGGCCCGCATACGAGAGGAACTTTATATTCCCCGGGATGTGAGAATGAAGGGTGCACTTCAGGTGCTGGCGGCATATCAACAGGATGTGGGAGAAGCGGGTGTCGAGGACCTGCGAGGTTATCTCACACGGGCCAGGGAGGCTCTGGAAAAGCAGAGGTTCCTGGATGTGGATTCCCTTCTCGAGGAATTCGAGACCATGAAGGAGGCCAACACCAAGGACTACTATCTGAAGAAGCACGAGAAGAGGTTGGATGAGATCGCGGCGGAGGTCCGGATACTGGACAACGCAGGGGTGGCCGTAGGTTCTCTCACGGACCACGTGGAACGAATGCGGGATAGCATACGACAGGGCGAGGTGGAGGAAGCGGCGGAAAGGCTGGAGCGCGCGGAAACCCTCCTCGTGGAATCCAGAAGCGCATTGGCAAAGAAGGCAGAGACGGAACGGTCGGAGACCCAGTCACTTCTCGAAACCGTCAGGGAGAAGGGTGGTGAGGTCGGGGAAGTGGAGACGTCCCTGCGAGATGCCAATTCTTTCATGAAGAAGCGGGAATTCGCAGAGGCGATAGCTGCGTTCAGTTCCGCCCGGGAAAGCCTGAACTACATATCGATGGAGGTCGATCGCAGGCTCGAGGAGGAAAAGGCCGGCGAGGAGCGAGAAAGGGCGGAGATGGAGGAGATGGAGAAGAGGGCGAGACGGCTGGAGGAGGAGCGACTGGAGGAGGAAGAGCGGAAGAGGGCCGAGGAAGCCGAGAGGATCGAGAGAGACATGGAGACGGAGGAAGAGGGGGAACCGGTGGAAAAGGAGGAAGTGGAGGAAGAGGAGATGTCGGTGGAGTCCGGGGAGATCCAGAAAGTAGCAGAGAAGAAGGTTATGGCCGATGTCGAGGAAGAGGAGCCCATGGGTGAGGAACCCGAACCCGAGGATCCGGAAGAGTTGGTCGCAGTCGTTCGTATGCTGATATCCGAGGCAAAGGCCATGGGCGTTGACATCGGACTCAACATGGACCGGATCACCCTTGCAGAGTCCAGACTCCGGGAGGGGAAGGCCGCCGGAGCCAGAGAACTGGCCTCCGTGGCTAAAAGGGAAATAGAGCGCCTGATAGGGAAAACGCTGGGTGAGAAGCCCGAGGAAGAGGAATTGCTGAAACCCGGAAAGGGGGTGGAGAAGGGCCCGTCGCTGGACCTTTCGGTCATAGAGGAGATGGACCTCGAGGAGAGGAAATGCCCCAACTGCAGAAAGGTCAGCAGGGGACGGAGATGCGTTCACTGCGGCACACTGATGGTCAAGCCCGAGAAGAAGAAGGGTACGGAATGCAAGCTGTGCTCCGGTGAGCTGAAGGAAGAGGATGACAAGCTCGTATGTGCGGATTGCGGAGGTGAATTCGACCTTGAAGGCAATATCATCCTGCCGGAAGAGCCTCTGGACGTATCCGAAATAGTGCCCTCCTATAAGACCCCGGAGATCACGAGGGAGGTGGAGGAACCGGAAGCCGAGGAACCGGAGGCGGGAGGAGAAGAAGAGGCCGAAGAGGTCGAGGAGGATCGGTCGGAGACCGGCCAGGAGTGCGAGCTGTGCGGGGTGGAGTTGGAGCGGAAGGGAGACTTCATGGTCTGCCCGATCTGCGCTGTGGAATATACTGCTGAGGGCGACGTGAGCGTTTCCAAGGGAGCCGGAGGACCCGAATGCGAGCTGTGTGGTTCGGCCCTTGAGGCGAAGGGCGACGGGATGCACTGTCCCATGTGCGAGGCGGAATATGACGCCCGGGGCAACTTCATCTCCATCATCGACGATGATGAGGCCTACGGCACTGCCATCGAGAAGATGATATCCTCCCTGGAGACCGACGAAACGGAGGCGGGGGCCGGTAAAGAGGTTGCAAGACGAAAAAAGGTTGTAAGAAAGGCTGTGAAGAAGGCATTGCAAAGAAAGCCCGTCAAGGCAGCGGAAGAGAAGCCCGAGAAACGGGCCCCGGCCACAGCGGTCAAGAAGGGAACCGGAAAGAAAGCTCCGATTAAGAAGGGAACCGGAAAGAAGGCTCCTATTAAGAAGGGAACGCTCCAAAAGAAGAAGGCGTTGCCAAAGAAACCCGTCAAGTCCAAGAAGGGAAAGGTGCTGGCCAAGAAGAAGCCAAAGATGAAGAAATCAGATAAGAAGAAACCGGTTCTGAAAAAGAAACCCATTCCCAAGAAATCCGCCAAAAAGGGAAAGAAGGGAAAGGAAAAAGGTCCCTCGTGGGATGAGTTGAAGACGGCCAGGAAAAAGAAAGGGAAGAAGGGAAAGAAGGTTGAATACGATGAACCGGCCCCGCTGTCCTTTATCAAGAAGAAGAAAAAATAGGCCACTTTGACAATAATCAACTCTCATCCAATGCCGAAGGCGGGGAGGTACCACGTTCCGTTGCCATCGATGAGCTCCCCTATGATCCTGGCGGGCCAGTGCACCGGCCCCCGTCGTTTTATATTCGCAAACTTCATAACTCAAGATAATTATTAGGTACCGGTCTGATAATCATGTCGTCTGGCAAGGATACTCAACAAGCAGTACCGGATATGTGCAAGGGTCCCTCTGGCTTTCTTATGATATTTCTGGGCCTTTTCACCTTCATGGTCATGTTCAACTGGGATATCCGGATGAAGCTGGCAGGATGGATCGGGTATGTTCTCTTTCCGCTCATAGGCTTCGATTTCGACGGGAACGGGGCGGGTGACATCCCCATAATCACCCTTCTCCTGGCCGGGATAATACTGGCGACCTTCTCCACGGTTATAAGGCATTTCCAGACTGACTGGGTGGAGATGGCCAGGAACCAGAAACAGATGAAGGCCGTGAACAAGGCTCTCCGAGAGGCCAAACTGGGCGGGGATACGGAGAAGGAGAAGAGGATAACGGAGCATCAGCAGAAGATGATGGGCCTCCAGCAGAACATGATGTTCAACAATCTGAAGATGATGGTCTATACCATGCTGGTGGCAATAGCGATCTTCACATGGATATGGGCCGACTTCATGGAGGACCTTGACGTTGCCATGATAAGCGTTCCGTGGAACCTGTCAATGAATGCAATGGACAGGATAAACGTATGCTTCGGTCAGGCGGTACCCATGTACAAGTGGCTGCTCATCTACATCCTGCTCTCGTTCCCACTGGGACTTATGGTCCAGCACGCGTTGAAGCTCTATACCTTTAAAAAGAAGATAGTGGAATCCGAGGGCAGGGGGAGAGCGGAGATGGAGGGAATATTGCATGCCCTCGAGGAAGCGGCAAGGGATCTGGAGGAAGATGTCACCTTTCCCCTGGATACGGTAACCGATAAGATAGCACGGGCCAGGGAGTTGTTCGTCAGCGGTGATAACCCCGGCGCCAGGGAATGCGCGCTGCTGGCAAGGGCGGAGATGGAGGCAACGGAGAGGGCCTTTGGAAAATGTAAAAAGAGGATAGAGGATGCGGAGAGGAACATCGATAAGGCGGGGCGCGAGGGCATGGACGTGTCCCGCATGAAGAATTCGGTCGAGGCGGCCCGGCAGGCCATGGAGGAGGGATCCTTCAAGGAGGCCATATCGAAAGCCCAGGAGGCCAACGAGCAGCTGAAGAAGGACAAGAAGGTCTACCGGACTGCAATGGAGGACGCCAAGGACGTGAAGTCCCTTCTGTATGACGTCAGAAAGATCAGCCCGGATAAGCTGGACCAGGACTTCGAGGGGATGGAGAAGCGAATTAAGAAGGGGAAGTACAAGGAGGCCATCCGGATATCCCGCGAGATCAAGAGGGAGGTAAAGAAGCTCAAGGAGGAGAACCAGAAGTACCGGAAGCTGAGAAAGAAGTTCTCGAGGCTTCTCGAGGATGCCTCCGGCCTGGGGATGGACGTAACCTCCGGTAGGGCTGCCTTCGAGGAATCTTCCTCGCTGTATGAAGGGCGGGAATTGAAGAAGGCCGGCAGCATTATCTCATCCCTGTATGCCGAATTGAGAAAGGAAATGGCGGACAAGAGGGACGTAGCGGATGCCCTTTCACATACCAAGCTAATAATATCAAACGCCAGGGAGGCGGGGGCCAGTGTGAGCTCGCCGGAGGCCCGGTACAAGGCCGCCGAGGACGCCCTAGCGCGAGGCGAGACCGGAAAGGCCATGGAGCTACTTACCGTGGCATCCCGGGAGGCCGAAAGGCTGAAGTCCCAGATATCCAGAAAGAGCAGAAGGAAGTAGAAAGGCAGGGAAGGAAGGATGAACACGCTGACCATCGGGGGCCTATCCGGCACCGGTACCACCACCATAGCCAAGCTCCTCCGGGACGAACTGGGCCTTCGGTACGTTTACACGGGGGACATATTCCGCCAGATGGCAAGGGAAAGGGACATGACGGTGACGGAATTCGGGGATTATGTGGCCGAGCACCCCGAGATAGACCGGGAACTGGATGCCCGCCAGGTGGAACTGGCAACCCAGGGCGATATAATACTTGAGGGCCGATTGGCAGGATACATGGCCCACAGCCACGACGTCCCCGCATACAAGATATGGCTGAGCGCCACACCCCTTGTGAGGGCGCAGCGCGTTTCGGGACGAGAGGATAAGGACATAGAACTGGTCATGGAGGAGAATGCCCGAAGGGAGGAGGGGAACCGCCGGCGCTACATGGAGATATACGATTTCGATATCAACGATACGTCCTTTTACGACATCGATATAGACACGTCCGAGCTCGAGCCCCGCATAATCCATCGGATGATCCTCGAGGATGTGGTCAAGAAGAACTTTCTGGACTCCAGAGAGGGTGATGGAGAGTGAGCCCGGAGCATCTACTTCCGGTGGAGAGGAGCGGGGGGGCCTGTAAGCTTCTCGTGAAGGACGACGACATTCTGGAGCTGGACGTTGGAACCTCACCGTGGGAGCGCACCGTGGAGGATCTTCTCGGTTCCGGTATCGTTCTTATAGACAAGCCGAAGAACCCGACCAGTCACCAGGTATCGGCCTGGGTACGTGACATGCTCGGACTCGAAAAGGCGGGCCATTTCGGGACGTTGGACCCCGCGGTGACGGGTGTTCTGCCCGTGGCCCTGGAGAGGGCGGCTCGGCTTGCCGACGTGATGCTGGGAGCGGGCAAGGAATACGTGGGGATAATCCACCTGCACAGAAAGGTTCCCGAAGGTGACGTCAGGTCGATGCTCCGGGAGTTCACGGGCGAGATATACCAGTTCCCGCCGGTGAAGAGCGCTGTGAAGAGGCAGCTGCGCGCCCGCACCATATACTACCTGGAAATGCTGGAACTGGATGGGCGGGATGTCCTGGTGAAGGTGGGCTGCCAGGGGGGAACGTACATACGGACCCTGGCGGTGGACGTGGGGGATGCGCTGGGCGTGGGAGGCCATCTCAGAGAACTGCGGAGGACCAAGGTGGGCCTCATGCACGAGGACGAATGCGTGAACCTCCATGCGCTCAAGGATGCGTGGCTGGCCTACGGAGAAGAAGGCGACGAGGGACCCATAAGGAAGATGGTGCGGCCCATGGAGAGCATTCTTTCCGATATGCCGCGGATCGTTCTGAAGGATACTGCGGTGGACGCCATCTGCCACGGCGCCGACGTGGGTGTGAACGGCATTAACCGGCTGGAGGAGGGTATAAGACCGGGGGACCGCGCACGCCTGCTGACACGGAAGGAGGCCCTTGTGGCAATAGGCGAGGCGAAGCTTTCCACCGAGGCGGTGATGAGTGCGGAAAAGGGTATTGCCGTGAGGACCGACAAGGTTCTGATGGATCCGGGGACGTATCCGCCGATGTGGAAGAAGGGTGGGAAGAGGTGAGTAATTAAGAAATATCTGATGTTTTGCGTTTTGTTTGCGAAGGCCAATTATCGAAATCAGCACAACACTTCGACAACGGGTAGCGCGGGCGGGCGACGTAAGAAACGCCTGCCCGCCACCAAAAAATGAAACATAGGATAACAAGCGGCCATTCGGCCGCATGGTCGGCGGAGCACCGACCTAATATCAATAGGATTTACCGTCCCAAGCCCCCACCCACCTCTTGCGCTGGCCCCGCCCGCTCCCCGCGGGGCCTGCTCGTCGGTGAATAATGAGGATTGGGGAAAGGATATTGTATGGACTCTAACGAGGGCTTGTATGGCTTGCGCACCAAGCCCTCGCTTCGCTCTACAGCATGGTTCGTGTTGGCCCTAAAAACGCAGAACATCAGCATATATTTCAGTTTTCCCCGTTTTGACGATACACGAATTCTCCTCTCCACGTGAATATCCCTGGATTGGTTATTATTACTTCATATGTCATTCCGTCCTGAACTGTGAGATTCACTTTATCCATGGGCATGTCGAATCCAATGTATTCACCCTCGGTCCATCTCATATCGTCCTCATTCCAATCGAACGATGAATTGAGGTCGCCGCCGAATGGAGTGGAACAGGAATCATTTGCATATTCGCGAAATGAGATGTTAAGTTTCCTCGGGGAATATCCTTTTACCGAGACCATAAACCAGTAATCCCTGGGATCGACATTTGTCCCGTTACCGGCTTTCAATCGGAAAAAGCAGCCATGTTTGGAATCTGTGTCATTTCCATCCTCTATGGATGCTCTTAGCCGGATGGATTGCGGTCGTGGTTCATCGGGCAGTGAATAAAGGAATAAGATGGTTAAAATGAGAATAATCGGTACGGACATAATTACAATTGGAATTATGTACTTCAGACGGATTTTCTTACGGTGCTGTATATTTTGATTGTTCATTATGTGCCGATGTACATCTTGCTCCATTTTACTTAGGAAAATGCTATTCGAGTTTCCAAAGGATTTAGGGATATCGTTTCCAAATTCGATATCAGGCTTGTTCCGCATATCAATAATAGTCAATCGATTGGTATTTAAATGTGTTTTGGACATGTGGGCTTGATGCTGGTGTTCCCTCTTTGGAACGGGGCAGTCTAAGCATTCGTAGGGAAATCCGAGAACTCATATGCCATAATTCCCTCGTCATTCAATATGAACTCGACCGAACCATCGCTGTCGATATCATCGATCACAACACGTGGGTTATGTTCAAAGGTTCTATTGAGAATCTCGGTCCCGTTCATATGAAGTAAATGCATTTCAAAACCACATGCACCCCAACCGGAATAAAATCCGACGAAAAAAATCTCATCTACGCTGTCGTTATTGAAGTCGCTAATCCAAAGTACATATGTATTCATTCCCCAGATGTGTACAAAGATGCTCTCTCCCTTATCATTGAGGATTACATACCCGCCACCGGACGTACCATAACCTGTAAACGATAGGCCGACGATAATTCTTACTGTGCCATCTTTCTCCAGAATTCCGATTTTAACTATATCATAATGGGTATCGAGCTTACTGCTCCATAATAGTGCTCCCTCGCTATTCAAGGCAAAGACCGTGCCACTATGACAAAGAACCACATCGTCAATCCCATCGTCCGTTATATCGCAGAAAGAGAAAATCTCTTTGTAATAATACAGATCACTGATGACGAAGGACCATAACAACATCCCCTCATTGTTCAATGCAAATACCGTGTGTTGGTGTCGGAAAATCACATCGTTAATTCCATCACCTGTGATATCATGGAATGACAAATACACTCTGTGATGAAAGTTATCGCTGCCATTGAACTCGAAGGACCATGAGACGTTCAGTTCTCTATCGAAAGCCCGGATGGTTGAATAATTCCACATAAAGAATTCGTATATTCCATCGTTTGAAATATCCGTCGCGGTGAAACAGCAACCTTGGTCGGACCACAGCTCGTTTCCTTCCCCGTTGAATATGACTATCTCACCAATGGTTCTATCTGTGTTCATATAAACTATCTCTGCTCCCAGATCACCCGCAATATCGACAATCCAAAAGTTCCCCTTATGACCTCCGATATAGTTGTTCCAGTTCAATTTTCCGTTGCTGTTGTAAACCGATAGAACGCCGGTATCGGTAGTTATTATCTCGTTTTTATAATCGCCGGTCACATTGGCGATCAATACCTTCAGACACCGGTGATCCCAGTCCATTACCTTTTCCCATAAAAAGAACCCTTGGCCATCTATCGCAGTGATCTTTCTCTTTTGATTGCCCGCTTTTGATATTATCCCCGTGAAAATGAAATCATCAAGGCCGTCCCCGGTAATATCCCCGATGGTAAGGTCTACAATCGAGGAATCGCACAATCGCTTGAAGGTGTATTCTATCACATTCGTACCGTTCTGAATTATTATGATATTCTCGTTGTTGACGCCACTGCTATCGTTATGGTCACAAGTGTAGGTGACTATGTCGGTAAGATCGTCCCCGTCGATATCACAGAAATAGAAGTTCTGGACGGACCTATTCAACAGGCGGAGAGGATAATCAATTTTTTGAATCGGGTAATTATCACGTTTGCTATTGTTGTTGTCGGGATGTATAGTCTCTGTCATGGAGGTCTCATTCGAGAGATCATACGTAACACTTGTTCCGTTTGTCCCATTCATTTCCTCAATTTCGTATCTCAATTCATCGTAATCATCTTCATCGGAGGCGGGATCATGGGTCGCTTCGATTTCCTTCTTAGTAGTGCATCCAAGGAACAATGAGGAGATGATTATCATCAAACCAATCCCAACGATAAATGTTCCGGCATTTGAATGCATCAGTGATAAAAATTAGAATGTGCATATAAATATCTGTTGTATTCAAGAGCCGTGTTATTTCAGATGATGGGGATGGATGGAAAACTGATGGTGTTCGGTTTTGGTTGGGATATCTGTAATTGATTTCGATTGGATTCTATCTACGGGATATTGTTCTTTCGATTTCGTGAAGTGGACGGCTTTAAATTGTTATGCTTACCTTTAATTTCTAAGACTGTGAATAATGACACTTTAGTTCAATCTCTTGCCATCCGGTATTGTTTAATTCTATAGAGATAAAATAATCGTTATTCCCTGTAGCGGTTCCGGAAAACCACCAATATGTGTTGACATTCAGCTCGATCAATATTGAATTGTTATTTGGGCTATCATAGTATATCCAATGTGGGGGATACAATGAATGTATATGTTCCGGTTTATTGGACTCCAAACTTAAAAACATGAATTGAGGTTCATAAAAACCCTCATCTGATTCATCATGTTTCTTAATGTGGAAATTCATTGAAGCATTCCCAGTTCCGTTCAACATTAAGCCTTGCCCATAAGCTGTTTTTGTATATGATGAATCGATATTACCATTTATGGTCGCCCTCGATAGAACATCATATATGATTTCTTTCTCGCCTTCTTTCCAACCATATTTTGAATAATTTATCACAAGCGTGGGGATAATCAATTCATAGCTTGAACCATTGGATTTAATCGTCAGATTCAATTCGTATTCCTGAGTTGGTTCATAATAATCATTTCTCTCACGATACCAAATCCAACAGATCCCACCAATAAAAGTCACTAACCAGAGTGTTATTACCACCAATACAGGGATCCAATGCTTGGGAATGTGGAGTTCCATCTCTTTCACACTTTTTAGGTTATACTAATAAGGTAGTTTCGTCGATACTTAATATAACTAACGCCCACATGTGATACGGATGTTCGTCCAGAATTACTTCTAATGGCTTTCGGAGAAAAAACTCTGGTTTGGAAAGATATATGAAAATCAAATGAATCGGGGATTTCCCATCCCAAACCCCCACCCAAATTCCTCCGCTGGCTCGTACTGGTGCATTTCCTTCGGAAACACACCTGTATCTTTCGGCAAGTGTGCCGTAAGACACCACTCCCCCGCTCGCCTGCTCGGAATTTTCGTCAATATATGATTGTCTGGTAAGGACAATCGTACGATTTCCTCGTACTATTGACCGATCATGGGTCTTCTATATCTATGAATCGGAGAGCTATTACAGATCAACTCCATCCAGTACATTGCTCCTCTTTCTGATCAGATAGATTAGCAGCAGAAGTGCGGCACCGCCGAGCGTCGTAACGATGGGTATTGTCCTTAAAAACACCGCATAACTAATATACCATTAAAACATTACTAT